>JBEBHW010000521.1:0-3401 GCA_040081145.1 Burkholderiaceae bacterium | reverse complement strand
CAGCTCAACGGCATGTTCGGCCTGTGCATCTGGGACGACCGCGACGGCTCGTTCCTGCTCGCGCGCGACCGCTTCGGTGCCAAGCCGCTTTACGTCTACGAAGACGACGATTGCATTGCATTCGCTTCGGAACTGCGCACCTTGCTCGGGCTCCCGGGCCTGGACCACACGCTGGACAAAATCGGCTTCCAGGACTACCTGAGCTACCGCTACAACCTCGCCCCGCACACGATGTTTGCGCGGATTCGCAAGCTCCCCGCCGGCAGCAGGCTGCGCTTTGCGCAAGGGCGCAGCGAGATCGCGCAATTTGCCGAGGTTTCCTTCCGCGAGCCCGCGTCCGCGCGCCCCGAGGTCGACTACCTCGCCGAGCTCGACCACTTGCTCGGCACCGCCGTCAAATCGCAGTTGATGGGTGAAGTGCCGATCGGCGTGCTGCTGAGCGGTGGCCTCGATTCGAGCGCGATTGCCGCTTACGTGCAGCGCGCCGGGGCGCGGCTGACGGCATACAGCATCGGCTTCCCCGAAGTTAACGAATTCGAGTTCTCGCGCGATGTGGCGCGCCAGTTCGACCTCGACTACGTCGAAGTGACGATGACGCAAGACGAATTGCGTGCGGGCATGGACGAGGTCATCGCGCAGCTCGACGAGCCGATCGCCGACCCGGCGTGTTTTGCGCTGTCGCGGCTGTGCCGGCGCATTCGCGACGACGTCGTCGTCGTGCTCTCCGGCGAGGGCGGCGACGAGATGTTCGCCGGCTACGGCCACCACACGCTCGCCCTCAATCCGGCGTTGAACCGCGAGCAGACCTTCGCCCACTTCTTTCACCAGAGCGCGAACCAGCTCGACGCGAACCAGTGGCTGCGCGACAAGTCGCTGCCGCCGCACCACCTGCGCTTTCGCCCGCACTACGACCACGCCGACACGGCGCTGAACGGCATGCAGAGTTTCGAGCTGCACACCTGGATGCCCGAGAACCTGATGATGAAGGCCGACAAGGTGTTGATGGCGCACTCGCTGGAAGGGCGTTTCCCCTTCCTCGACCTTGACGTGTACCGCTTCGCCTCGAACCTGCCGCAGGCCATGAAATTGCCGCATGCGGGTTTGTCGAAACACGTGCTGCGCCGCCTCATGGCGGGCCAGTTGCCGCGTTCCGTGATCGAGCGGCGCAAGATGGGTTTCACGGTACCGCCGGCGTTTTTCCTGCAGCCGTTGCAGGCGCGCTTGCTCGACGCGATTGCCGAGCTGCGCAGCGAGCCGCTGGCCGACGTGCTCGACCTGGACGCGATCTCTGAGCTCGTGCGCGGCTTCTACCGCGGCGCGCCGACGCCGGTGTTCAAGATGTGGAACGTCGCCGTGCTGCTGCTGTGGTGGGCTGACGTGTACCCGACGCTGGGTGTGCGCCCGGCGCAGCCACTGTCCGCTCCAAAGGCCGTCCCCGCACCCGCATCTCGACAGCGCCTCGTGGTCTACACCGCACTGATCGGCGCGAAAGAGCAGCTCGGCAATCCGCTCGCCGACCTGCCCGCCGGGGCCACGAGCGACCTCGACCTGGACTTCGTCTGTGTCACCGACAACCCGACGTTGCGCTCTGCCGTTTGGCGCATGCAGCTCATTCCGAGCGGCCACGTGCCGCCGGAGAAGCTGTCTCGCCGGCCCAAGGCACTGCCGCACGAATACTTTCCCGACGCGCAATTCAGCCTGTACATCGACAACACGGTGAGCTTCAAGCGCCTGCCTCGGTTGAGCGACCTGGCAACGCAGCGCCCTGCCCTGTTCCGCGCCTTCCGCCACGCAACGCGGGTGAACCCGCAGCAGGAGGCAACCGCAATCGCTGCGCTCGGCTACGACGACGTCGCTGTGATCTGCAACCAGCTCGACTTCTACGCCGCGCGCCGACCGCTGCAAACGATCACGCCGCTGACCACCGCCACCGTGCTGCTGCGCTCGCACCACGACACAGCGATCAAACGCTTCGGCGTCACGTGGTGGGAGAGCATTCTCGCGTTCAGCAAGCGCGACCAGCTGTCGTTTGACTTCGCGCTGCAAGAGTCGGCGTGCACGGTCGAGTACTTCGACGGCTTCACACACGACAACGCCTTCATCCACTGGCGCGGCAGCGTCTCGCCCTACCGCGTCAAAGCCAGCTTCGATGCGAAGCGCTACGCCTGGCGCCATCGCAATCAGCCCGACGCGCAGCGCGACCCCAAGGCGCACTTCCTGGCGCACGGCGGCGGCAATGACAAGCCCTATCTGAAAGCCGGCACGCTGCTCGAATTCCTCTGCCATGCACAGGGCAGCAGCCTGGGTGCGCTGGTGTCGCCGCGCCGCGATATGGCCGGCGCGCTCGAATCGTTGCTCGCGCCGCACCGCCGCGAAGGCCAGCGCTATTTGCTCGCGCGCGTGCAGGGCGGCAGCCAGGCTCAAGCGTTTGACGCGACCGAGTTGAACGCCGCAGCCGCCGCGTTGTCGGCGTTTCTCAGCCCGGCCAAGGGCACTCTCATCGACTTGCCCGCAGCCGACCTGAACGCCGACGGCAAGGTCTACACGACGCAGCAGGCACCGTACGACCTCGTCGTCGTGCTCGGCGCGGCCGGCGAGCAGATCCTCAGCAGCGTGCAGAAGTTGCAGCGCCTCATGAACCCGGCAGGCGGCCGCTTCGTCGCCGCGCTCGCCACGCCGGCGGCGTTGCAGGGCGCCGCAGCGGCTGAAGGCTGGCTGCACGCGCAGTTCGGCGCCGGCGTGCGCACGGCGCTGCACGGATCGCTTCACGACGATCTGGCTGGCAGTTCGCCGAACACCGTGCTCGGCATCGAGTGGCAATCCGCCATGATCGCGGAGCCGAACCCCGAGGCGGAGAGCACGCCGTCGCCTCCTGAGGGGCTCGAGTCAAGCGGCAAAGCCGCATCGACGCAGGCAGTGCCCGCATGAACCGCGTGCTCTGCGACGGCGGCCTGTCGAATCGCCTCAACGCGCTGCTCTTCGCCCTGGTGCTCAAGCAACGTCTTGGGCATGAATGGTCGATCTCGTGGCCGCTCAACAACTGGTGCGGCGCACCGCTCCCGAGCCTGTTCGTCCCGCCGCTGCCGGTTGATTCGAACTCGCTCAAGCACTACCGCGACAACAGCAGCGCGTTGATGCTGATGCAGGAAAACCAGCTCGACTTCCCGCCGCAGCGCCTCGTGCTGCACCAGCATCTGCCGGGCTTGCACGCGTATGCCGAGCTGTTGAACCGGCCTCAAGGCAGCGTCTACTTCCACAACCTGATCCCGGCGTGGGCCGACCCCGCCGACGTGCACGCCGCGGTGTGCTCGCTCGAGCTCGCCCCCGACGTTGCGCAGCGCGCCGGCGCCTTCTGCGACGCGCACCAGATCGACCGCAGCGTCATCGGCCTGCACATCCGC
>JBEBHW010000520.1:0-3405 GCA_040081145.1 Burkholderiaceae bacterium | reverse complement strand
GCGCACGTGATCGTCGTCGACGAAGACGGGCCGGACGGCTTCGAGCAGCGCTTGCTCGGCGGCAGCGCGCGGGTCCAGCCTGCGCCAAACACGGCAGCAGAGGCATTGCGCCCCGATGAACTCGCGGTGCTGATGTTCACCTCCGGCACGACAGGCTCGCCCAAGGGCGTGATGCACGACTCGAACACGCTGATCGCGTGCAACAACGCGCTCGCCGGGCGCTTTGGCCTCACACCCGATGACGTGCTGCTCGGCTGCTCGCCGCTCGGCCACATGACGGGCTACGCCGCGGTGATGTGCCTGGGCCTGCGCCTGGGCGGCAGCGTCGTGTTGCAAGACATCTGGGAGGCCAAGCAGGGCGTCACGATCATGGCCAAGGAAGGCGTGACCTACACCGCCGCTTCGACGCCATTCCTCTCCGACATCATCGAGGCCGTCGTCGCCGGTGCACCGCGCCCGGCACGGCTGCGCTCCTTCCTCTGCGGCGGCGCGCCGATTCCGCCGGTGCTCATCGAGCGCGCGGCGCGCGAATTGGACTTGAAAGTGTGCTCGTTGTGGGGCATGACGGAGTCGCTCTCGAGCACACTCACCGAGCCTTCGCGTGCGGCAGACAAGTCGGCCAAGACCGACGGCCGGCCGCTCGAAGGCGTGTCAGTGCGCGTGGTGGACACACAAGGCCAGCCCTTACCGAACGGGCAGAGCGGCCGCCTGCTGGTGCGCGGCGCGCAGATGTTCACTGGCTACTACAAGCGCCCCGACATCGAGACATTCGACGCTGAAGGTTGGTTCGACACCGGCGACCTCGCCTACATGGACGACGAAGGCTACATCCGCATCAACGGTCGCACCAAGGACGTGCTGATTCGGGGCGGCGAAAACGTTCCCGTCGTCGAGATCGAAGCGCTGCTCTACAAACACCCCGCCGTCACCGACGCGGCAGTCGTCGGTTACCCCGACGAGCGCCTCGGTGAACGCGGCTGTGCATGCATCGTGCTGCGCCCCGGCATGGCACTCGACCTCGCTGCACTGCAGGCCTACATGCAAGAGTGCAAGGTTGCGAAACAGTACTGGCCCGAGCGGGTTGTTGCGCTGCCCGCGCTGCCGCGCACGCCGAGCGGCAAGATCCAGAAGTTCAAGCTGCGCGAGATTGCGGTCGCTGCGTGAGTGGACCTGTGAGCGACGCGGGAGCCGGCGCATCGGGCGACCCTTCGCCCGACTTTCGCTTGGAACACCCCGACCCCGGCATCGCCGTGCTCCGGCTGAACCGCCCGCAGCGCCTGAACGCGCTCACCGACGACTCGGTGGCCGAACTCTCGCGAACCCTTGATCAGCTTGCGGCAGACACGGAGCTGCGTGTCCTCATACTCACCGGAGCGGGGCGCGGCTTCTGCGCCGGCTTTGACCTCACGCTCGCCGCGCAAGCGCCGCTCGCCAAGATCCTCGGCGAAGCCGGCGCGTGGACGGCGCGCCAGGAGGCCTTTGCTGCAATCGTCACCAAATTGCGCGCGCTGCGTGCGCCAGTCATCGCCGCGGTGAACGGCCCGGCGAACGGCGCGGGCCTGGGTATGGCGCTCGCTTGCGAGATTCGCATCGCATCCACCGAAGCAGCGTTCAACGCTGCCTTCGTCAAAGTCGGCATGAGCAGTTGCGACATCGGCGTGAGCTGGCTCTTGCCGCGCTGCGTGGGGATGAGCCGCGCGTTCGAGATCATGCTCACCGGGCGCATGGTCGGAGCCGAAGAGGCGGAGCGCATCGGCCTCGTATCGAGCGTGGTGAGTGTCGATCAGCTCATGCCGCACGCGCTGGAGGTGGCGCGAAGCATCGCCGCCAACAGCGCATTTGCCGTGTGGATGACGAAGCGCGGCACCTGGGCGAACGTCGAAGCGGGCAGCCTGCAGGCGGCGCTCGAACTCGAGAACCGCACGCAAGTCCTGTCGCGAACGACGGGGGATCTGGAGCGCGCGGCGCATGCGCTCGTGAATCGGCGCAAGAGCGGGCAGAGCTGAGGCTTGCCTCGATTGCATCCGCGGCGGCGAACTCACCTCTTCGCCGCAGCGCTGGCTGCAGAGGCGGCAGCAGCGGGTGGGCTCTCCTTGCCGGCCTTCTTCACGACGCGATTTGACGAAGCGCCGCCAAACGCGGCGCCGTTGACCGTCAGGCCGTCGGCGAAGAACCTGGCGGCGTTGCCCTCACTCTCGCCATTGACGCGATCCATCAAGTCTTGCCAGTCCCTGAACGAACGCTTCTTGCGCTCGTCCAGAATCTTGGCGGAGATTCCCGGACCGATGCCCTTGATCGATTCGAGTTCCGCCTGGGTCGCCTCGTTGGCGTCGACTGCACCAAATGCGGCTGCGGCACAGAGCGCCAGCATGGCAGTGAGATATCTCCTGATCATGTGCGCTCCGTGAAATTGCGAGCCGCGCTAACGCGTCAGCTCTGACAGCTGATCCACCCTGCGCGCCTCGCGCACGATCCAGTCTTCGAACACTGTGACGCGAGCCGGCCTCGGCTCGCTGGGTGAGCTGGAACCACTACATCGAACTTGCGCTGCAATGGACGGCCAAGCGCTGGTCCGGCGTAGAGCAGCAGGTGACCTGGTAGCGGCGGGCGCCGCCGCCGGGCCAGCGCAAGCGAAATTACGGGGCGATGTACGCGTAGCCCTGCTGCTGGTAGCCACCCAGCGCAATCCAGCCATTGGGCACGAGCTTCACCTCTTGCATCAGGTCCGCGGGCTTGAGCTTGCGGTCCGCGAGCGGCAGGTTGCACTGCTCCAGGCCCTGCACGCCAGGCGCCTTCTTCATTTCGCGCAGTTTGGCGGCGACCTTGATCGCGTCCGCCCGATCCTTCTCTTCCACCGCCCCGAGGTTGGTCTGCGTGTAGAACGAGGCATTGCCGCGAAACGTCATCACGATCTTGGGCGTGACGCCGCTCTCGATCAGCTGCTTGCGCGTCACGTCGACGTTGTTCAGCTTGTTCAGCAGCACGACGGGGTTGCCGTCGGTGAAGTCGAAGGCGAGCTTCATCTCCTTCGGCGCGTCGGCCGGCGCCGGACTGGTTGACGCGCAACCCGACAGGGCCAACGCGGCAATTGCGGCGACAAGAATTGGGTTCTTCACGGGAGTCTCCTGTTGCATGGGGCGGCGAAACCATAGTACATCCGTTCGGCGGCCGGATGCGGGCCTTGGCCCGCCCCGCTCACGCTGAGCAATCCGATAGCCCGGTTCCACCGGGCCACTGAGGCGCACACGAGAGGCGACTGGAAGAGCATCACTGCGGCGTGAGCTTCAGCGCACGCGCCGTCAAGCGCATCGCTTCGTACTCTTTGTCGATGTAGTCGCGCAGCTCCGCGCCCTTGCGGATCAGCACCTGCTCGCCAGCGTCCTGCAGGAATTTGCGAGACGTCGG
>JBEBHW010000519.1:0-3408 GCA_040081145.1 Burkholderiaceae bacterium | reverse complement strand
GTAGTCGTCAGTGTCGCGAAAGCCGTGCAGGCGTGCGGTGACCAGGTTGTCGAAATCGTAGAGGTCGCGCGCCGCGAGCAGCGTATCGCGGTCGAAGAGCCCCGAGTGCAGTTGCAACAGGCGCAGAGCCTTGGGTTTCAGGCTGCGCAAGAACATGCGCGTGTAGAGGTGCCGGTTCAGGCCGCGGCCGATGGCGTGGCCGCTTGCCGTCAGGTCCAGCGGCGCGCAGACGGCTGCGATGGCGTGCACGCACGCGGTTGCCGTCTCGCCGGCCTCTTGGGCCCAGCGCAACAGCGCGTTGCCGCCGAGCGAGACGCCCACCACGAAGACCTTGCCGGCATGGCCGGCGCGAATGCGCTTCAAGATCCAATCGATCTCTGCGTAATCCCCCGAGTGGTAAGCGCGCGGCGCGAGGTTCATCTCGCCCGAGCAACCGCGGAAGTGCGGAACGACAAAGCGCCAGCCGCGCGCACGCGCAGCGTCGGCAAAGCTGAGCGCATAGTGGCTGCGCGACGACCCTTCCAGGCCGTGGAACAGCACGAGCAGCGGGGCGCCGGCGGCGCTTCCGGCCCAGTCAAGGTCGATGAAATCGCCGTCGGGTGTGCCCCAGCGCTCGCGTCGGTACTCCGGCGGGGGGCGCAGCAAACGCTTCGTGACCAGCGCCGGCCAGATCGTCTGGGCGTGCCCACCCGGTAGCCACGCCGGAGCCCGGTAGTGCATCAATGGAGCACGGCCGCGGGGTCGGCGCCGTCTTGCGGCTGATTGCGCATTCCTGGGCTCGCGTGGTGCGCGACGATGCGCCAGCCCACCAGGGTTTCAGCGTAGGCGTTGGTCGCGACGACCCAGCCGGTTTCCGCCCCCTTCGCCTCGCGCACCTGGACGCGCTCCAGTACGCTGTGCACGGCGTAGGCGGGGGCCTCGAAGCGGCGCACATTCTCCGGATGGATGTCGATGGGCCCGCCGCTAAAAATCGCTTCGAAGCTGGCGCGCACCGCCTCCGGCCCGATCACGCGCTGCCCGCCCGGGTGCACGCAAATGATGTCTTCGTCGTCGGCCCACAGCGCCATCAGGGCTTGCAGATCGGCGCTGCGCAGGGCCGCGTAGAACTGTTGCTCGACTTCGCTCGCCGATGCCAGCGCGAGCGTTGAAATTGGCGGCGGCTTGGGGCTGCGTGCCATTGCCTTCCCGGGCTACTTGAAGACCACCGTCTTGTGGCCGTTGGCGAGCACGCGGTGTTCGACGTGCCAGCGCACGGCGCGCGCCAGCACCACGGATTCGACGTCGCGCCCCACCGCGGTCAGGTCGTCCGGGCTCAGCGAATGGTCCACGCGCGCGACGTCTTGTTCGATGATGGGCCCCTCGTCGAGTTCGGCGGTCACGTAGTGCGCGGTCGCGCCGATCAGCTTCACGCCGCGATCGTGCGCCTGAAAGTACGGTTTTGCGCCCTTGAAACTCGGCAGGAAACTGTGATGGATGTTGATCGCCCGGCCTTTGAGAAAGGCGCAGAACTCGGGGCTCAAGATTTGCATGTAGCGCGCCAACACGACGAGGTCGACGCTCAACTCCTGGACCAGCGCCTCGACCTTGCGCTCCTGCGCGCGCTTGGCCGGCGCGTCCGAGCCCGCGGCCAGCGGGAAATGGTGAAACGGCACGCCGAAGCGCGCCGCAAGCTCAGCGAAGTCGGGATGGTTGGACACGACGGCGCCGATGTCCACCGCCAGCTGCCCGGACTGCCAGCGGTACAGCAGGTCGTTCAGGCAATGGCCGAATTTGCTCACCATGAGCAGCAGGCGCGGCCGACGCGCCAGCGAGTGGATGCTCGCCAGCATGTCGAATTGCTGGCGCACGTTGGTGAACATACGCTCCAGCGTCGCGGCGTAGTCCAGGTGCGCAGGTGCGCCGAAATGCACTCGCATGAAGAACAGGCCGGTGCTGTCGGCGTGACCGACGTCGCCGAACTGCTGCGAGTCGATGATGTTGCAGCCGGCCTGATAGAGAAGGCCCGAGACGGCGTAGACGATGCCTTCTTTGTCGCGGCACGACAGCGTCAGGACGAACTCTCGGGTGGCGGCGGTCATGGCGCGTGCTCAGGGGCTGCATCGATCTGCGGGTGAGCGATTGTACGAACCGGGGCCTGCGGCGCGGGACTCGCCAGCGCCCGATCGAGCGCGGCATGCACGCGGCGGGGCTCAAGTTCGACGAGGCAGCGGGTATGCCCGAAGCGGCAGTGGCGCTCGAAACACGGCGCGCAGTCGAGCTTCAATTCGCCTTTCAGCCACAGCACCTGGGCGCGCGGGTTGAGTGGCGGTGTGTGCAGCGGGCTCGTCGAGCCGAACAGTGCCGCCTGCGGCACGCCGAACGCCGCGGCGACGTGCATCAGGCCGGAATCGTTGCTCACCACGGCGCGGGCCGCGGCAATCAGCGCCAGCGCCTGCAGCAGCGTCGTCTTGCCGGCGAGCACGCGGCACGCCGGCGCGGCGCTTGCTGCGATCGCCTCGCACAGCGCCGCCTCCTTGGGCGAGCCCAGCAGCAACACTGGCAGGCCGTGGCGCTCGAACAGGGCACGCGCCAGCGCGGCGTAGTGTTCGGCCGGCCAGCACTTGGCGGGGCCGTATTCGGCGCCTGGGGCGAACACCCAGTACGCGCCTTCGGTGACGCCCGCGTGCTGCGTGGCGTCAAGCCGGGCCGACGCCTCGATGCGCAACCGCGGCGCCGGCACGGGGCCGCTCGATTCGCCGGCGAGCGCGCGATAGAACTCGACCATCGGCGGCCGGCCTGGCACGTTGGGCAAGCGCCGATTCAACAGAAGCACGCGCCCTTCGCCGAAGTAGCCGTGGCGCTGCGGGATTCGCGCGAGAAACGGAATCAGCGCTGCCTTGAGTGAATTCGGCAACACGTATGCAGAGTCGAACTCGCGGCGCAAGCCGCGCGCGATGCGCCGGCGCTCACCCCAATCGAGCCGGCCATGGGCGAACGGCCACTCCAGCACCTGGCCCACCTGCGGCATGGCCCGGTACACAGGCGCGACCCACGGCAATGCGGCCACGGCGAGCTGTTCGCCACGCTCCGCCAGTGTGGCCAGCAGCGGTTCGCTCATCACCGCGTCGCCGATCCACTGCGGCGCAACCACGAGGGTGCGCAGCGCCATGGCGCTCAGTGCCCGTGGACCTTTTCGCCGGGTTTGAGCAGGTACACCGTGCCGCAGTAAGGGCACTTGCCTTCGCCCGTGCTTGCCACGTCGATGAAGACCTTCGGGTGGTTGCTCCACAGCGCCATCTTCGGGTTCGGGCAGAACACGACCCCCGGGCCTTGCAGGTCTTTGGCACCCACTTGGACGGCAGCGCTCATTGGTGCACCCTCGCGCTGCGCGCGGTCCCGCCAAGCGGGACGGAGCGCCCCCTTCGGAAC
>JBEBHW010000518.1:0-3411 GCA_040081145.1 Burkholderiaceae bacterium | reverse complement strand
CGTCGCGCCCACGCTCATCGGGAAGGTCAGCGCGTTGCCCAGGCCGTACGCGAAAAACAGCTTGGCCGCCGAGAAGCAGATGTCGGTCTCCTTCAGGCCGAGTACACCCTTGCCGTACAGCTCCGCGGTCCAGTAGGGGTTGGCGTGGGAATGCACGGTGCCCTTGGGGCGGCCCGTCGAGCCCGACGAATAGAGCCAGAAGCCGGGGTCGTCGGCGAGCGTCGCCGCGGGCTTGGTCAAGGGCGCGTGGGCGCCGACAAAGGCGTCGAATTCGACCTCGCCCGCATGCAGCGGGGCGATCGGTCGCGACACGATGACTTGCTGAACCTCGTGGTCGCACTTGGTCATTGCCGCGCTCAGTGCGGGCAGCAAGGCGCCCGAAACCAGCGCGACCTGAGCGCGCGAATGTTCGAGCATGTAGGCGTAGTCGTCGGCGGTGAGCAAGGTGTTCACCGCCACGGGAACGAGGCCGGCGTACATCGCCCCCAAAAAACTTACGGGCCAGTGATTGCCGTCCTGCATCAGCAGCAAGATGCGCTCTTCGCGCTTGACGCCCAGCGCGCGAAGTGCAGCGGCGATGCGGCGCACCTTGTCGTCAAGCTCGCCGTAGTTGAGGACTCCCGCGTCGTCGATGAACGCTGCGCGACTGGCGCGCTGCGCATTGCAGTGCAGCAGGTGCTGCGCGAAATTGAAGTGCTCTGGCGGAGCTGGCACTTCGCGCACGATTTGCGAATCTTGGGGCGGGGCGCTCATGTGGTCTCTCCGTGCGTCTTGGGGCCTCGACGAGTGGGTGCCGGCGTGCGCCGGAGTGACGCTGGCCACTTCGCGAACTCGATTTGACCTTGCGGCAGCAGATAAAGCACGAGGGCTGGCCCTTGGGTTACGGTCGATTCGCTTGCTTGATCGAGAAAGATGCAGTATGGTGCGTTCATGAACTCTAGGACGCCTCATTGGACATGTCAAGCACAATACTGCATTCCACCGCGTTAACACCTAGTTCCATCGCCAAGGCGCGCAAGGCCGCCAAGGCCAAGGCGGCCAATGCAGCGGCGACCCACCGCAGCCGCGCCCCGAGCGCCAGCGACGCAGCCAGCGATGAGTCCGCCAAGAACCCCTTCCTCGCCTCGCTCGGCGAACGGGTGCGCAACCTGCGCTCGAGGCGCGGCATGACGCGCAAGGCGCTGGCGCTCGCGGCGGACGTGTCGGAGCGGCACCTGGCGAACCTCGAGTACGGGATGGGCAACGCCTCGATCCTGGTGTTGCTTCAAGTCGCGCACGCACTGCAGTGTTCGCTCGCTGAAATGCTCGGCGACATGACGACCTCCTCCCCCGAATGGCTGATGCTTCGCGAGCTGCTCGAACGCAGCGACGAGGCCACGCTGCGCCGCGTGCGCGTCGCGGTGGGCGAGTTGCTCGGCATGGGCGGCGTCAATCACAGCGGCAAGGGGCAGCGCAGTTCGCGGATCGCGCTGATCGGCCTGCGCGGCGCGGGCAAATCCACGCTCGGCCAGATGCTTGCCGACGACCTGGGATTCCCCTTCGTCGAACTGAGCCGCGAGATCGAAAAATTTGCCGGTTGCGGCATCGCCGAGATCCAGGCGCTGTACGGCCAGAACGCGTACCGGCGCTACGAGCGGCGCGCCCTGGAAGAAGCGATCCAACTCTACCCGGAAGCGGTGATCGCCACGCCTGGAGGCCTGGTCTCCGACCCGGCCACGTTCAACCAGTTGCTCGCGCACTGCACGACCGTGTGGCTGCACGCCGACCCGGAAGACCACATGAGGCGCGTCACCGCACAAGGCGACATGCGGCCCATGGCGGCAAGCCGGGAGGCGATGCAAGACTTGAAAGGCATCCTCGCCGGCCGCGCCGCGTTTTATTCGAAGGCCGAATTCAAGATCGATACCAGCGCCCAGCCGCTCGCCCAGACCTTTGTTGCGCTGCGCGACGTGGTGCGCCAAGCGCTGCAACTGGGCTGAGAGCGACCCAGTTGCACCAAACTGCTTTACTCGAACCAGCATGTTGCATTATGATGCTTATCTCCAAGACGAACTGAATGCATTTTCTTGCGCACCCTCCAGGAGATCGCCCGTGACCACCGCCGCCAGAGTCGACTACCAAACCGCGCCGTCGCAGTACAAACACTGGAAGCTCAAATTCGAAGGGCCAGTGGCCACGCTCGTTGCCGACTTCGACGAGAACGCCGGCCTGCGCCCGGGCTACAAGCTCAAGCTGAACAGCTACGACCTGGGCGTGGACATCGAGCTCCACGACGCGATCAACCGCGTCCGCTTCGAACACCCGGAAGTGCGCAGCGTCGTCGTGACGAGCGCGAAAGAGAAGGTGTTCTGCTCGGGCGCGAACATCTTCATGCTGGGCGTCTCGTCGCACGCGTGGAAGGTGAACTTCTGCAAGTTCACGAACGAGACGCGCAACGGCCTGGAGGACTCGTCCACGTACTCGGGCCTGAAGTTCCTCGCCGCGGTGAACGGTGCGTGCGCCGGCGGCGGCTACGAAGTGGCGCTCGCCTGCGACGAGATCATTCTGGTGGACGACCGCTCGAGCGCCGTCAGCCTGCCCGAAGTGCCGCTGCTCGGCGTGCTGCCCGGCACCGGCGGCCTGACGCGCATCACCGACAAGCGCCACGTGCGCCATGACCTGGCCGATTTGTTCTGCACCAGCGTCGAAGGCGTGCGCGGCCAGAAGGCGAAGGACTGGCGCCTCGTCGACGACATTGCCAAGCCGCAGGTGTTTGCGCAAAAAGTGCTGACGCGTGCGCTCGAACTCGCTGCCCAGAGCGACCGACCGGTGCACGCGAAGGGTGTGGCGTTGACGCCGCTTCAGCGCACCATAGCGACCGACGCGCTGCACTATGGACACGTCAGCGTCGAGATCGACCGCGCCCGGCGCGTCGCCACGTTCACGGTCAAGGCCCCTTCATTGGCAAGTTCGGGCCCACAGCCAAGCGACATCGCCGGCATCGAGGCGCTGGGCGCAGCGTGGTACCCGCTGGCGCTTGGGCGCGAACTCGACGACGCGATTTTGGCTATGCGCACCAACGAGCTCGACATCGGCACGTGGCTGATCAAGACGCAAGGCGACGCCGCCACAGTGCTCGCGCTGGACGCAACGCTTCTCGCCCATCAGAACCACTGGCTGGTGCGCGAAACGATAGGCTTGCTGCGCCGCACGTTCAGCCGCCTCGATGTTTCGTCGCGCAGCCTGTTCGCGCTGGTGGAGCCGGGATCGTGTTTTGCCGGCACCTTGCTCGAACTCGCACTCGCGTGCGACCGCACCTACCACCTCGCCCTGCCCGACGACGCCGCACGCGCGCCGAAGATCGCGGTCAGCGAAGCCAACTTCGGCCTCTATCCCATGGTCACGGGCCAGAGCCGCCTGGGCCGCCAGTTC
>JBEBHW010000019.1:0-14476 GCA_040081145.1 Burkholderiaceae bacterium | reverse complement strand
TGGAACGAGCCGTCGTTTCGCAAAGCGAACCCGGATCACCAGTTCGTCAAGCGCTTCGTCTACGTTGGCATGACGGGCCTGGATCCGGACACGCGATTCGACAGGCACAAGGCGGGCGTGCAGGCGAACCGCTTCGTCCAGCAGTACGGGCTGCGCCTCATGCCCGAGCTCTACGAGGTCTACAACCCGATGCCTTATGAAGCCGCGCGCGAGATGGAAGTGGAACTCGCGATCGGTTTGAGGGAGGCGGGTTACGGCGTGTGGCAGGCGTAGCCCGATCAACGGCAGGGCGACGCCTGCTGCAATGCCGCGGATTGCGTCAGGAGAAGTGCAGCCCGTCCACGCGCAGCCACGGCAACACCCAGGCGCCGCTGTCGATGCGCTCGGCGCTCACCGCGCTCACGTCGCGCAGCATCTGCGCAACGTTGCCCGAGATCATGGTCTCCGCAAGCGCCGCGCCGACCTCGCCGGAGCGAATCGCGAAACTGTTTTTGATGACGCCGGAGAAGTCGCCGTTCGCCGCCGGGCGACCCATCGACAGGCGGTCGACGAGCGCGCCGCGCGCAACGCTGGCGATGATTTGATCGAGCAGCGTGTTTCCGGCGAGCACTTCCCAACCCTGAGCCGCCACCGGCACGTGCGCCAAGCCGGTCTTGCGGCTGCCGTAGAGGCTCGGCGTGAGGCAGTTCAGGCGGCCTGCGCTGAGCAGCTCGACCGGCGCGGTGACGAACGCGTCTGCCGACAATCCGGCAACGCCGGGCGCGTCGAAACGGCTGCGCAGCGTGAGCAACGGCGACGCTGCGGCCTCGCCGACGGCGTGGCGGTATACCGAACTCGCGTCGATCAGCGCCTGGTCGCTCAATTGGCCGAGCAGCCAGCCGAACAAATCCGCCGCGGCGCGCGGCGTGAGCACAACGCTGCCGACGAAGCGTTCGCCCAACGCTTGCGTGCGCACCTGGCGCGTCAGCGAGCGCATCAGGCGGTGAATGCCGAAACGCTCGATGAACGGCATGCCGGCCGAGCCAGCGAGCTCGTCGCACGCGCCGCCTGCGAAGTTGAACGAGCTGCTTTGCGCGCCCTCGCGCGCCAGGCCGAACACTGCTGCGTCGAACCAGCCGAGTTCGCAGGCGAGATCGCTGCCGCCGCTGGTGAGCGTGTGCGACTGCACATGGTTGTGCGCGGCAAGCGCTTCCTCGATCATCATCGTCGGCGTTTCGCTTTCGCGCCAGGCGAGCAGCTCGCCCATCGCGCCAGCCAAAACGGCCACATCCGCCTCGAGCGCACCGCGCACGATGTGCGCGTGCTGGCCAGTGGAGACGGCATTGGCCGCATCCTGCGGCGCCGCGGCGACGCTGCGCCAGAGCGCTTGCACGCTCGCGGTCAGGCTCACCTCGTCGAGCTCGCTGCCCTCGGTGGCGGCGCGGCGACCATCCAACAAGCCCATGAGTTGCAGCTTGAACGCTTCGTTGCTGCGCAGCAGGCTCGGCTCGTTGTGCGCGACGTTGACTTCGGCGCGCAGCTGGCGGATCACACTCACCTGGGCGTGTTCGAAGCCCTGCGCTCGCATCAGCGTGAGGGCGCGCTCTGCCGTATTCTGCAGCTCAGTCGCCATGCCCCTCACTCCCCGCCCAGGTGGGCACGCGCGCGCAGTGCCGGGCCGCCCATCGAGACGACCATCGGCTGCTTCTTGCCGCAGTAGCCCGAGCAAGTCCAGTACATGTCGTCGCTCACTGCGTCGACGCTTTGCAACACCTTGATCGCCGAGCCCGACAGCGTCGTGTTGCGCACCGCGCGGCCGAGCTTGCCGCGCTTGATCTCGTAGGCGAGCGTCACGCCGAACATGAACTCGGTCGTGGAGTCCGCCTGGCCGTTGCCGGTTTTGACGAGCAGGTAGCCGTCCTCCACCCCTTCGATCATTTGCGCGAGCTTGGAGCTGCCCGGCAGGATCGCCGTGTTGCGCATGCGCACGAGCGGCTCGTCGTCGGGGTTGTAGGCACGCGCATTGCCGGTGGGCACCTGCCCCAGGCGCGCCGCGGTTTCGCGGCTGTGCATGAAGCCGGTGAGGATGCCGCGCTCGATCATCACGACGTCGCTCGCGGGCGTGCCTTCGTCGTCGACATACACGGGAATCATCGCCTCCTGTCCCCTCCACGTGTGGGCGATGTCGACCATCGTCACCAACTCGCTCGCCACCGGCTGGCCGACCAGCGATGCGGTGACTGCGCCGCCGAGCACGGCGTCGGCTTCGCACGGGTGGCCCATCGCCTCGTGGGCGAGCATGCCGGCGAGCTCGGGCGCGAGCACGACGGTCGCCTGGCCGCCGCGCGCGGCGACGGCGTGGCGTTTCGCTTGCAGGTGCTCATGCACACGGTCCAGCAAGGGCGCGAGCGTGTCGAGTGACCAGTCCAGGTCAGCGAGGTTGCCCTTGCACGACACGACTTCGTCGACTTCGATCGGCGCGCCGCTCGCGTCCACACCCGACAGCGCCATCATGCACAGCGCACGCTGGATGCTCGCCATGGAGTCGCCACCGCTGTCGGTGCGCAGCTGCTTGGTGTGGTGCTCCTGGCCGATGACGAAGCGGCTGGATCGCAGGCCGGGATAGCGCTGCTTGCAGTGCGCGTTCAGTTCCGCCAGGCGCTCGTTGCACTGCGCGGGTGACAGCGCGGCGCGCCCGGCGAAGGCGTGCCGGCCCTGGTAGCTTGCCTGAGGCAGCGGCAGCGGCGCGCGCGCGCCAAAGTGCGCCATCGCGCGCGCGTTGGCGAGGGCCTGGCTCTGCACGCGCTCGCGCGCGCCGGAGCCACTCGCGCCGCCCTTGCTTAGGGGCGCCGAGGCAAAACCCCAGTAGCCGCCCAGGTAAGCGCGTGCGCTCAAGCCGCGCTGCACCGTGTCGAGGTTCGCGGTGAGGTTGCCGTCGACCATCACCATGCGCGACTTGCGCAGTTCGTGCTCGCGGGTTTCGAGTTCACGGCTTGCGACAGATGCAGTCATGGTGCAGTGCCTCGCAACAAAGGGGGGTGTGCGAATGATAGGCCGCCAGGCGACGCAGTACAGCGATGCGACGCTGACTCGAAGCGGCGCGGGCACCTTCTGCTGCGACACTTGAAGGGTTTCGAGCCCCCTTGCCGAGGAACCCTGCATGACGACGCCTTATGGCATCACCGGATACGGCGCGCACGTGCCGCGGCTGCGCATCGAGCGCGCGGCCATCGCCGCCGCGCACCGCTGGATGGCCCCTGGCCTGCGCGCCCAGGCCGCCGGGCAACGCGCGCATTGCAGCTGGGACGAAGACAGCGTGACGATGGCGGTGGAGGCGGCGCGCGATGCCTTGGCCCATCTTGGCCAGTCGATGGGCCCCGGGCTCGACCCCAAGCTCGACCCCGCGCAAGCGCTGCAAAGCCTGACCTTCGTCAGCGCAACGCCGCCTTGCGCCGAGCTGCAATGCGGCGCGATCGTTGCCGACGCGCTCGCCCTCGCGCCGGCGGCGCGCACGCTCGACATCGCCTCGTCGCACCGCGCCGTGTGCGCGGCGCTGGACGCTGCGCTCGCCGCCGGCCGCGCGCCGGCGCTGCTCATCGCCGCGGATCGTCCGCGCGCCCGGCCGGCAAGCACGCAAGAGATCGGGCAGGGCGCAGGCGCCGCGGCGTTCACGCTCGGCGTTGAGCGCGTGCTTGCGCAGCGCATCGGCAGCGCAAGCCGGCACGCCATGTTCGTCGATCACTTCCGTGCCGAAGGTTCGGCGTTCGACTACTGGTGGGAAGAACGCTGGATTCGCGACGAGGGTTATCTGAAGTTGCTTGCCGCCACGGTGCGTGAGGCGCTGGCAATCGCAGGCATCGCCACGGCAGCGGTCGACCACTTCATCTTCCCCACGCCGTTCAAGGGCGCAGCCGCGGCGCTCGCAAAACAACTCGGGGTTCGTGCGCAAGCCGACGCCGACGCCCTGCTGGACGCCTGCGGCTTCGCCGGCGCCGCGCACGGCGGCCTGATGCTCGCCGACGTGCTGGGCCGCGCCGAAGCCAACGAGGTGATCGTGCTCTGCGGCTTCGGCCAGGGTGCCGATGTGCTGGTGCTGCGAACGACCGACGCGATTGCGCAGGGCCGGCCCACGCACGCCGAGACAGCGCAACGCGCGCCCAGAGGCGAGGCAACGCAGCGCACGCCTCGGGGCGTGCGGGGCGCCCTCGCCGACGCCAGCGTGCACGACGCGTATCTGCGACTCGCCGCGTTCGAAGGCAACATCTCCCCCGACTGGGGAATGCGCGGCGAGAAGACGCTGAAGACGGCGATGACGGAGCAATACCGCTCGACGGGTCAGCTCGCCGGCTTTGTCGCCGGGCGCTGCGCGGCGTGCGGCACGGTGCAGTTCCCGCAGTTGCCGTATTGCCTGAACCCGGAGTGCAACGCGCCGCGCGCGCAGTTCACGCCGCACCCGCTGCTGGACGAGGCAGCGCAGGTGCTCACCTACACCGCCGACTGGGCGACGTTTCACCTCGCGCCTCCGCTCTACGTGGGCTTCATCCAATTCGCGTCAGGTGCGCGCGTGCTCATGGAGATGGTCGACGTCGGGCCGGGCGGCCCCGAAGTGGGTATGCCGATGCGCATCGTCTGCCGCATCAAGGACGTGGACCGCACGCGCGGCTATCCGCGCTATTTCTGGAAAGCCACGCCGACCGGCGCACTCAGGGCAGGGAGCTGACATGGCCAGCGGAATCCGCGACAAGGTGGCGATCATCGGCATGGGCTGCTCGAAGTTCGGCGAGCGCTGGGACACGGGTCCCAGCGAACTGCTCGCCGAGGCCTTCGAAGAGGCGCTGCTCGACGCCGGCATCGAGCGTAAACAGATCGACGCCGCCTGGTTCGGCTCGACGACAGACGCGATCAGCGTCGGCAACTCGGCCATCCCCGCATCGATGGCGCTGCGCCTGGACGGCATCGCCGTGAGCCACATGGAAAACATGTGCGCCACCGGCACCGAAGTGCTGCGCGCCGCGGCGTACGCGGTGGCCAGCGGCGCGGTCGACTTCGCGCTGGCGATCGGCGCGGAAAAGCTCAAAGACACTGGCTACGGCGGCCTGCCCGCCGTCTACAAAGGCACCTTCAACGACTTGTGGATGCCCAACGGTTCGGCCGCCGGCGGCTTTGCGCAGCTCGCCGCCGGCTACCGCGCGCGCCACGGCATGAGCCGGGAAGATCTGAAAAAGGCGATGGCGCATGTCTCGTGGAAAAGCCATCAGAACGGCACGCTGAGCCCAAAGGCGCACTTGCGCAAGGCGGTGACGATGGAGCAGATCCTGAACGCACCGACCATCGCCGAGCCGCTGGGCTTGTTTGACTGCTGCGGCGTCAGCGACGGCGCGGCGGCAGCGATCGTCACGACGCCGGAAATTGCGCGCGCGCTCGGGCGCAAGGACATGGTGACGATCAAGGCGATCCAGTTGTCGATTGCCTCGGGCGTCGAGACCGGCACGAGCGGCTGGGACGGCAGCCACGTGCGCACCACACGCAAGGCCGCGCAGCGCGCCTACGCGGAAGCCGGCATCACGCAGCCGCGAGAGCAGCTCGACCTGATGGAAGTGCACGACTGCTTCTCGATCACGGAACTCGTGACGATGGAAGACTTGGGCATCAGCGCCGACGGCCAGGCGCCGCGCGACATCCTCGACGGTTTCTTTGACCGCGAGGGCGGCAGCGGCAAGGGCGGCGTACCGTGCCAGGTGGACG
Source organism: Burkholderiaceae bacterium (assembly GCA_040081145.1). Taxonomy (GTDB): domain Bacteria; phylum Pseudomonadota; class Gammaproteobacteria; order Burkholderiales; family Burkholderiaceae_C; genus JAEMQF01. The sequence continues at coordinate 8,752 of JBEBHW010000019.1, read as the reverse complement.
GCGGCCTGAAGTGCTTCGGCCACCCGATCGCCGCGTCGGGCCTGCGCATGGCCTACGAGGTCTACAACCAGCTGCTGAACCGCGCCGGCCCACGCCAGTTGAAGTCCCCCGCGCTGGGGCTAACGCACAACCTGGGCGGTGTGCCCTACCTCGGCATTGCGGGGGTTTCCATCTTCGGGTTGCACGGCTGAAGCCCCAACCGGTCGAACGCGCCGCATCGGCGCACTCGCTCAGCGCTTCACAAACCTGAGCGTGAAGCGATCGCTCTCACCGATCGCCTGGTACTTCGCGCGATCCTGGTCCTTCATTCGATACGTGGGCGGCAAGGTCCAGACGCCTTCGGGGTGGTCTTTCGTGTCCTTCGGATTCGCATTCACGTCGGACGCGCCAGCCAGCCTGAAGCCGGCCTTTTCGATGATCGCGATCGCGTAGTCTTCGCGCACATAGCCCGATTTCATCTGCGCTTCCTGCGAAGAATCGGTGCGCCCGCGGTGATCGACCACGCCCAGAACACCGCCCGGTTTGAGCGCTTTGTGAAACGCCGCGAGCGCGCCTTCGATCTCGCTGCGCTCGATCCAGTTGTGCAGGTTGCGAAACGTCAGCACGAAGTCGGCGCTGCCAGGTGCCGCGATGTTGTGTTTGTCGGCGTTGAACGGCGTGACGACCACCTTGTCATAAAGCCCCGGCTCGGCCTGCAGCCGCGCGAGCAGCTTCTGATGGTCGGCCAGGTATTGCGGCGGTGCCGTCGCATCCCGGTTGGCCGCGATGTAGCGACCCTTGGCTCTCAGGTAGGGCGCGAGAATTTCCAGGTAATAACCGCCGCTGCCCGGCAGGATCTCGACGACGGTGCTGTCTTCGCGCACGCCAAAGAACGCGAGCGATTCGACGGGGTGGCGAAACCCGTCGCGCGCGACGTTGTTCGCGCTGCGATGCGTTGCCGCAAGCCACTTTGCCAGACCCGCAGCGTCCTGCGCGAGCGCCGCCGCGGGCAGTGTCTCCGCGCCGAACCCCAGCGCCACCAGGAACAACACGCGGCGCGCCCTGGCCACAAGACTGATCAAACCGCTCACGGGAATCCCCTCGCTCGATGTGCGCTCGATGATAGCGATGCGGCGCTTTCAGTGCTGCCCCGGGTAGGGGAACACGTCCATGATGGCGCACTGCGCCGGGCGACGTCGTCGCGCGTGAGCCCGATGTCTCGGAGCAAACGCTCGTCGAGCCGAGCCAGTTCGCGATGATCGCGGCCGCGCTGTTGCCACGATCGCACAATCGCGAGCAGCAACCCGCGATGCCCCGCCGCAACAAGGCTGCGGTTCATCGCAACTCCTGCGCCGCTTCGGTGCCGCGCAACGCCGCATCGCGGCGCCGCATGCGCGCTGCGAGCCGGCGCGCCGCGCGCTCGGCGCGCTGCACTGCGCTGCGCATCAGGTGGTCGGCGCCGCGCCAGAAGTCGTCGATGGCTTGCGCGCGAAGCCGTCGAGCCTCGGCGTAGGCCTTGTCGCGCAAGCGGTTCATTTCGCTGATCGAGCCTCGAAGCGCTGTGGTCATGGTGGGTTCCTCGCTGATTTCGGGTGTGAGGGGGACTGTAGGAAGCGGCGGCCGCTTCGGAAAGCCCGCCGGGCGCAGGACGCTATTGCGAAATCTGCAAAGCCGGTGCACAGTCGCGCCGATGAACCTGCAACTCGATGACGTCGCCTTGTTCGTGCGAATCGTGGAACTGGGCTCGCTGTCGAGCGTGGCGCGCGAGCGCAACGTGCCCGTGAGTCAAGTGACACGCGCCTTGGCGCGTCTCGAAAAAACTTGCCAAGCCAGGCTGCTGCATCGCAACACCCATGCCCTGAGCATCACCGACGAGGGCGACGACTTTCTGCAACACGCGCGTCGCCTGATCGACACCGCCGCCGAACTGCAGGGCACGCTCAGCGCGCGCGCCGGCGCGCCGGGCGGCTGGGTGCGCCTCAGCGTGAGCGCCATCCTCGCGCAGGCGGTGATCGCGCCGAGCCTGCCGAGCCTCTATGAGCGCTTTTCCGCACTGCACGTCGACATCGCCGCGGACGACCGCATCGTCGACATGGCGCGCGACGGCATCGATGTGGCCATCCGTACCGGCGTCCTGGCGAGCGACAACCTCGTCGCGCGGCCGATCGGCCAGGTGACGCGCTCGCTCTACGCCGCGCCGTCGTACGTGAAGCGCTACGGCAAACCGATTCGCAGCGAGGAATTGGCGCACCACCGCTTGCTGACAAATTCGGCGAATCCGGCGCTGAACCGCTGGGCGCGTCGCGCCGGCGGCGCCGAAGTCCTCGCGCAAGGCCACACGCGCGCCGACAACACCGCGGTGGTCGTTGCACTGTTGCTGAGCGGCGTCGGCATTGCGCGCATCGTCGACATCGTGGCGCTTCCCCTGGTGAAAACGGGCGCGCTGATCCCCATCTTGGCCGATGAGTTCGCCACCGAGCCCGTGCCGATGTTCGCCGTGATGTTGCAGGAGCGGCACCGCCTGCCCAAGGTGCGGGCCTGCATCGACCATTGGGTGGACTGGTTGTCGCGCATCGGCTAGGGGCCAGCGCGGCGGCGGCGCGCTGCTGGAGCCTCCGCAAAACCGCGGCGGGAGTTTCCCACGCTCAACCAGGCGGGATGGCCGGCCTGCATACTTGCGCAACTGATTCGCATGGCACTCATGAAGCCGTTTCGTGACCGTGACGATGCCGCCCGGCAACTGGCGCGCGCCTTGGCGCCCTGGCGTGGCCGCAACACGATCGTCTACGCGATTCCACGCGGCGCCGTACCGATGGCGGCGCTGATCGCCAAGGAACTCGACGCCGAACTCGACGTCGTTCTCACTCACAAACTCGGCGCGCCGGGCAACCCGGAGTACGCGATCGGTGCAGTGGCCGAGTCCGGCTGGAGCCACGTGCAGTACCGCGGCATGGACGCCGACGCCGCTTACGTGCAGTCCGAAACCGCTGCGCAGCTTGAGCGGCTGCGCGAGCGCCGCAAGCTCTACGGCGCGGTGCACGTGCCGGCCGCCGGGCGCACCGTGATCGTCGTCGACGACGGGCTGGCCACCGGCGCGACGATGATCGCGGCCCTGCACGCACTGCGCGATCAAGGCCCGGCGCGCCTGATCTGCGCCGTGCCTGTGGCCGCGCCCGATAGCCTGGCGCGCGTGCGGTTACTCGCCGACGACGTGGTCTGCCTGTCGGCGCCGCCGGATTTTCACGCGGTGGGTCAGTACTACGAGCGCTTCGGGCAGATCGAAGACGAGCAGGTCATCGCCACGCTGAACCGGGCGCGCGCAGCAGCCACGCCGCCCAAACCCTGAGGGTTGGCGCCGCTTGGGCTTGGCTGCGCCTACGTTGCGGACCTCCTCGGGTGCGCGGCAACCAGCCCGGTGCTCGTGGCTCAGTAGGATACGTCGCGTTCCTTCGGGTGCTTGTTCGGTGAGCGCGCCGGTGCAGTGCCTTGGGCGCGCTCCCCGGGACGTGGAGAATCAAATCATGGAAACCGATTGCTTCGAAGAAGCCGTGCCCGGCGGCGTGCCGGTGAAGATGTGGACGCGCGGCGTACCCATCGAAATTGAAGCGAAGCGTCAACTGATGAACGCAGCGCGCCTGCCCATCGTGTTCAAGCACATCGCGGCAATGCCCGACGTGCACTTCGGCATCGGCGCGACCGTCGGCTCGGTGATTCCGACGCTGCGCGCCATCATTCCGGCCGCCGTGGGTGTGGACACCGGCTGCGACATGATGGCCGCGAAGACGACGCTGAAGGCCGAAGACCTGCCGGACAATTTGGCGCCGCTGCGCTCGGCGATCGGACAAGGATGTGATCGACGAAACGCCGGCTGCGTACAAGGACATCGACGCGGTGATGCAAGCGCAGAAGGATCTGGTGGACATCGTGCATACGCTCAAGCAAGTCGTATGCGTGAAGGGATAGTCGCGCCCGAGCAGCCCGATCAGCGGTGAGCTCGATGTCAAGGGCTGGGACTTGCGCAAGGATGCGCACCAGCGAGGCGGCCACGAGCCCGCGCTGGGACGGGATTCATGCCTTCATCCTGGCCGCACTTGAAGTCGCGCAGGCGTACGCGCCCCTTGCGCCCGCAAGCGAGACGCTGCGGAACTGGACGGCATGCTTCGCGAGGCGGTGAACTGACTGCGTGATGGGATCTCCCCGAAGAGCCTTCTGCCGCCCAGGCGGTCCCTGAGATCGGGCTTCGCTTCAGCTCATGAATGCGGGCAGCGGCGCGAGTTCGTAACCCGCCTCGTGCAGCGCCGCGCGCACCGCCTTGGCGGTGACCACGGCCTGCGGGTTGTCGCCGTGCAAACAAATGCTCTGCACGCGCACCGGCAGCTCGACACCGTTCACGGATCGCAGCGCGCTTGCGCGAACGATGGCCATCACGTGCTGCACACAGGCCTGCGCCCCGTGCAACACGGCGCCCGGCTGCGAGCGTGGCAGCAGGCTGCCGTCGTCGGCATAAGCCCGGTCCGCAAAGACTTCTTCCACGACGCGCAGGCCCGCCTCGCGGCCCGCCGTGACCAGGCACGACAGCGCAGGCGCGAGCAGGATCAGCCGCGGGTCGAAGGCGTGCACAGCGCGCGCCACGGCTTGCGCGAGTTGCGGGTCTTCGCAGGCCATGTTGTTCAGCGCGCCGTGCGGTTTGACGTGCGACACCTCGGTGCCCTCGGCGCGGGCCAAGGCAGCGAGGGCGCCGATCTGGTAAATCAGCATCGCCTCGACCTCGGCTTTGCTCATCTCGATGCGGCGCCGCCCGAACCCCTGCAGGTCTTGAAACGAGGGGTGCGCGCCCAGGCTGACACCGTGCTGCCTGGCGGTGGCCACGGTCCGGCGCATCACCAGCGGATCGCCGCCATGAAAGCCGCACGCCACGTTGGCCGAGTTGACGACGCCCAGCATCGCCGCGTCGTCGCCCATTTGCCAGGCGCCGAAGCTTTCGCCCAGATCGGCGTTGAGGTTCAGAATCGGTTTCATCGTCATCGCTCCCAGGGCATCAGTTCGTTGCGGGCGTCGATCATGCCGCTGACGATATTGGACTCGACCAGGGCCGCGAGGTCGACTGTACCGGGAGGCCGGTAGGTTTCGATGCTCGCCGTCCAGCGCGCCAGCGCCTCGGTTTGCCGTTGCCGCGTTGCGTGCGCTTCGGCGCGCGTGACGGCCGCGAAGCGCAACTCAGCGCCCGGCCGAAGCTGCGCCAGGCGTGGCAAGTCGGCGCGGATCACGGTGGCGATCTTGGCGTAGCCGCCCACCGTCTGTGCGTCGATCAGGAGCACGATCGGTGCGCCGTTGCCGGGCACTTGGATTGCGCCGGGAACCACGCCCTCGGACGTGATGTCGGCGCCGCTTCGGTGCGTCAAGGTCGCACCCTCCAGGCGCATGCCCATGCGGTCGCTCTGTCGGCCCACGCGATAGGGCTCGCGCAGAAATGTCGCGATGGTGTGCGGCGCAAACGCGTCATCCTGCGGCCCGAGCATCACGCGGATCGGGCCGTCGCCGTGCTCGAACACGCTGGCGCGCCATTCCAGTCCGGCGTGGCTTGGCGGCTCACCACATTCGATTCGGTCGCCCACGGTCAGTGCCCGGCCGGCGACGCCGCCCAGGCGCGCCCGCGCATACGTCGAGCGGCTGCCCAATTGGCATGGCACTTGGCAGGCCCCGGCCAGCGCCAGATAGGCCACGCCGGCGCGCACCACGCCGACGCGCAGCACGTCGCCCTTGCGCAGCGTCACGGTGTGCCCAGCCGCCAGTCGCTGCACCTGGCCGTCGGTGCGCAGCAGTTGCGCGTCGACCGCACCCACCAGCACCGCACGCACTGGACCATCGGTTGCGCGCAGGCTGGGCCCGGCGAGGGGTATTTCGATCGCCGCGGCGTCGGCTGCGTTGCCGACGAGACGGTTTGCGCAGGCGAGCCACAGCGCATCGGCCGCGCCGCTGACGGGCACGCCAATGCTGCGGTGGCCGGTGCGGCCGGCGTCTTGCACGGTGTTGGCCATGCCGGCGTCGGTGATTTCGATCGCGTGCTTCACGTGGGACGCACCGTCGACCGCTCCAGGAATTCCGCAGGGTTCAGTGCGCCCGCCAGCGCGCGCCGCTCGAGCGCTTCGAGTGCGGCCAAGCCGACCCGCGTCCACGTCACCTCATCGCCCGGGCGCAGCAGCGCGGGCTCGGCGGCGGCGGCGTCGAACAGTCGCAGCGGCGTGCGGCCGATCAAGTGCCAGCCACCGGGGCTCGCCCAAGGGTAGACCGTGCACATGCGCCCGGCCACCGCTATCGAGCGTTCCGGCACGACTTGGCGCGGGCTGGCCAAGCGAGGCACCTCGAGGGCCGCGGGCAAGTCGCCCATGTACGGCAGGCCGGGCAGGAAGCCGAGCATGTAGACGCGAAACGTCGTTGCGGTGATGAATTCGATCGCCTGCTCTGGCCTCAATCCGCGCGCATCGGCGAGCGCCTGGAGGTCGGGCGCCACTTCGGGTTCGAAGCAGCCCGGCAGGTGCCAGCGCCGTCCGCTCGTCTGCAGCGGTTGCGCGGTTTGCGCGAGCGCGAGCAGCGCGGCGTCGCGTTCGAGCGCCGCCTGCTCCGACGCGTCGTCCACGTGAATCGTCACCGAGGCAAACGCCGGCACCCACTCGAGGACGCCGGTGATTGCGTTGCCCTGCACCGCCTGCTCGAGCGCGCGCGTGAATCCCTGCACCCTGGCGTTGGCGTGTGCGCTGACTTCATCGCCGAACTGCAGCGTCACCGCGCCGTCGCCCAGCGGCAGCAGGCGCGGGGTGGCGTCAGTCCACGGCATTCGTTTCGCCAGTCAGTCGTTTCTTCAGCGCGTCCACCACCGACACCGGCCGCGTGCTGAACTTTTCGTCGGTGCCGGTGCCACGGTCGATCCACGTGCACTCCTTGGCGAAGGCGGGTTTGACGCGGCGCAAGTCGAGGTCCCGGTATTGAAGCAGGCGCATGGGCGTGACTCTACCGACAAGCCGGGTGTGTGGCGTCTTCCCTGTGCCGTGGACGCACAACGCAGTGTTTATTCGGCTGGGCACAAATGCAGAACGCCAACCTTTCGGTTGGCGTTTGCTTAGGCGCTATGCCCTGTGTGCGTTGGTTGCGAGGGCAGGATTTGAACCTGCGACCTTTGGGTTATGAGCCCAACGAGCTACCAGACTGCTCCACCTCGCGACTGAGCATGAATTCTATCAGCACCCTGTCGATTCGCTCCGCCCATTTCGCCGCTGCCGCGGGATTCTCCAGGTGCAGACTGATCAGGTCGACGCTGCTGGAGACGGCTCTTGCGCCGCCACCACAGGTTCAGGGCGATCCACGAGTTCGACAAACGCCATCGGCGCGTTGTCGCCGATGCGAAAACCCATCTTCAGAATGCGCGTATAGCCGCCGGGTCGGGCCTTGTAGCGAGGGCCCAGCTCGGTGAACAGCTTGGTCACGATGTCGCGGTCGCGTGTGCGATTGAATGCCAGACGGCGGTTCGCCAGCGTCGCCTCTTTGGCCAGCGTGATCAGCGGCTCGACGACGCGGCGCAATTCTTTAGCCTTGGGCAACGTCGTCTTGATCGCTTCGTGCAACAGCAGCGAATTGCACATGTTGCGCAGCATCGCGAGGCGGTGCTCGGACGTGCGGTTGAGCTTTCGTAGCCCGTGACGGTGACGCATGGTGCGGTTTCCTTTCTGACTATCGTATTGCCGTCAGCCGTATCAGGTACTGCCGGGTGCACCGGGTGCCAATAGGCAACCCACTATCCAATGACGGCGGTCCCGCCGACCGTTCATCCGGCGACAACTCCGTCGCCGTCATTGGCCATTCTTATCGCTTGTCCAAGCCCTGTGGCGGCCAGTTCTCCAGGCGACCACCCAGCGTCAAGCCGCGTGACGCCAACACTTCCTTGATTTCGTTGAGCGACTTGCGGCCCAGATTCGGCGTCTTGAGCAACTCGGTTTCGGTGCGCTGGATCAGGTCGCCGATGTAGTAGATGTTCTCGGCCTTCAGGCAGTTCGCAGAACGCACCGTGAGTTCGAGCTCGTCCACCGGGCGCAGCAGGATCGGGTCGAACTGCGTGCTGCGCTGTTGCGGCTCGCTGAACGCGGCGATTTCGCTGCCCTCGAGCTGCGCGAACACGGCGAGTTGTTCCACCAGAATCTTTGCCGACGAGCGGATCGCTTCCTCGGGAGTCACCGCGCCGTTGGTGACGATTTCCATCACCAGTTTGTCCAGATCGGTGCGCTGTTCGACGCGAGCGCTCTCCACCGTGTAGCTGACGCGCGCCACCGGCGAGAACGACGCATCGAGCACGATTCGGCCGATCGACTTCGTCGTCTCGTCGCCGTAGCGGCGCATCGTGCCAGGCACATAGCCGCGGCCCTTTTCGACCTTGATCTGCATGTCGAGCTTGCCACCGTGCGCGAGGTTGGCGACCACGTGCTCAGGGTTGATGATTTCGACGTCGTGCGGCGTCTGGATGTCGCCTGCCGTGACCGGGCCTTCGCCTTCTTTGCGCAGCACGAGCGTGACTTCGTCGCGGTTGTGCAGCCGAAACACCACGCCCTTCAAGTTGAGCATGATGTGCACCACGTCTTCCTGGACGCCGTCGACGGTGGAGTATTCATGCAGCACGCCGGCAATCGTGACTTCGGTGGGCGCATAACCGACCATCGAAGACAACAGCACGCGCCGCAGCGCGTTGCCCAGCGTGTGGCCGTAGCCGCGCTCGAAAGGCTCGAGC
>JBEBHW010000517.1:0-3414 GCA_040081145.1 Burkholderiaceae bacterium | reverse complement strand
AACCCCGAGCGCGGCAGGATCATCGCGGCCAGGCCGGGGTCGCCGATGTGGATCGCCAGGCCCGTGGGAATGAGCTTGCATTGGCCAGGCTCGAGCACCATGGCGGCGTCCAGACACGCGCGCAAATCCAGACCCGCGCTGCCGGGAGTGGCGTAGGCCGGCAGATGCTCGGCCATGCGTGCGTCAAGCACTTTCACGTCGATTGTCGTCATGTCGAAGTCTTGAAAATTCGCGCAGCGATTTCACGGACCAGTTCGCGCGCGAGGGCGAGTTTTTCGGCACGCGGGAGTTCGCGCTGGCCGTTCGAATCGATCAAGGTCAAGGCGTTGTGGTCAGAGCCAAACGTCGCCGCGCCGATGTTCGCGACGATCAACGGCAGCTTCTTGCGTTGCAGCTTCTCGCGCGCATGCTGAATGAGGTTTTCGCTTTCGGCGGCAAACCCCACGCAATAGGGTCGGGGATTCAGCTTGGCGACGCTGGCCAAGATGTCCGGGTTTTCGGCCAGTTCGAGCGTCGGCAGCGCTGCACCCGCCTTCTTCTTGATTTTGTGCGGCGCCACCTTGGCGACGCGCCAATCCGCCACGGCCGCCGTCGCGACGAACACATCGTGCGCCGCCGCAAGCGGCAATACCGTGTCGAACATCTGCTGCGCACTTACCACGTCGATGCGGCGCACGCCACGCGGCGTATCCAGGTGCACCGGCCCGGCGACCAGCGTCACTTGCGCGCCCGCCTCTGCAGCCGCACGCGCGATCGCGAAACCCATCTTGCCGCTGGACAAATTCGTCAGGCCACGCACCGGGTCGATTGCTTCGAAGGTCGGGCCCGCCGTGAGCAAAACGCGCTTGCCGAGCAACGCCTTTGGCTGGAAGTGCGATATCAGCTCGTCGAGCAGCTCTGCCGCTTCGAGCATGCGCCCGTCGCCGACTTCGCCGCACGCTTGGTCGCCGCTCGCCGGGCCCAGCACCACCGCGCCGTCAGCGCGCAGTTGCGCGACGTTGCGCTGCATCGCCGGATGCGCCCACATTTCGCGGTTCATCGCCGGGGCGACGAGCAGCGCGCAACGCGCCATCGGCCGGGCCAGGCACAGCAGGCTCAACAAATCGTCGGCGTGGCCGTGCGCGAGCTTGGCCAGAAAATCGGCGCTCGCCGGGGCGACGAGCACCGCGTCGGCGTCGCGCGTGAGGTTGATGTGCGCCATGTTGTTCGCTTCGCGCGAATCCCACTGGCTGGTGTAGACGCTCTGCGTCGACAGCGCCTGCATCGTCACCGCGGTGATGAACTGCTCTGCGGCTTGCGTCATCACGACCTGAACCGTCGCGCCGGCTTTCACCAGGGCACGCGTCAGCTCAGCGGCCTTGAAACACGCCACGCCGCCCGTCAGGCCGAGCACGATGTGCTTGCCGGCGAGATCGAGCCGCTCGGTCGAAGGGGTTGGATCGTCCATCTGGGGCGCGATTGTGGCTGAAGCGGGGTCTGCCGCGATTCAACGATTCAGCAAGCGCCGCGACATATAGCTCAACGCGTCGACCAGCGCCACCAGCGCAATCATGCCGATCAGCACGGTCGACGTTTCGCGCATCTGGAACAGGCCGAGGTGATAGCTCAACATCTGCCCCAGGCCGCCGGCGCCGACGACGCCGAGCACCGCCGCGGCGCGAATATTGTTCTCCCAGCGGTACAGCGTGTAGCTGATGACTTGCGGCCAGATCTGCGGCAGCGTCGCGTAGAGAAAAATCCGCACCTCCGACACGCCGCGCACGCGCAGCGCAAACGCCGGCCCGGGCGCGGCGTTTTCGATGCTTTCGGCGAACAACCGCCCCAACACCCCGGCGGTGTGCAGTGCCAGCGCCAGCGTGCCGGGAAACGGCCCCAGACCCGCGCAAATCAACAGCAGCGACGCCCACACCAGCTCGGGAACGCTGCGCAAGGCGTTCAGCAATAGCCTCGCGAACGGCTTCGCCCAGGCTCGGTCGTCGGCGTGCACCTTGGCCGCGGGCAGCGCCAATGCCAGGCCCAGCAGCGCAGCGAGCAGCGTCCCGAGGGCCGACATCGCAAGGGTCTCGAGCAAGGCCTGCCAGGTCTTGGCAAGAAACGGCGCCGAGGTTTCGGGCGGGAAGAAACCCGCCAGGAATTTGCCCATCGCCGCCAGCGCGCCGGGCGCCAGGAATTCGGCCCATTGCAGATTCAGCGTTGCGAAGCTCGCGACGATGAGCGTGAGCACACCGGTCATCACCCAACACGCCTTGCAGCGGGCCCGCGCAACGATGTTCACCCCAACTCCTTGCGCAGCCAGGCGCTGAAGCGATCCGCGATGCCCACGAGCAGAATGAACACGAGCAGGATCGCGCTGACCTCGGCACCGGCAAACATCTTCGACGCGTTGTCGAGCTGCTGCCCGAGCCCTCCCGCGCCGACGAAGCCGAGCACGACCGACGAGCGAATCGCGCACTCCCAGCGGTACACGGTGTAGCTCGTGAGTTCGGTCGAACACTGCGGCAGCGTGCCGTAGAAGAAGGCCTGGAGCCGGCCCGCGCCGTTGCGCAACAGCGCCTGGGTGGCCGCCGGATCGCCGCTGTCCATGATCTCGGCGTAGACCTTGCCGAGCATGCCGCCGTAAGCGATGGCGATCGCGATCACTCCCGAAGTCGGCCCCAGGCCGACGACACGCACGAAGATCAGCGCCCACACGAGTTCAGGAATGCTGCGCAGCACGATCGCCGCCCAGCGCGCCGTCTGGCGAATCACGTAGGGCAACGCCGCCATGCTCCCGGTCAGCGCGCTGATCGACAGGCGAGCGCTGGACAGCAGCGCGAGCGGCACGGCCAGGCCGAACGCGAGCACCAGGCCCGCGGTGGCGATCGCGACGGTGCGCCAGGTCTCGCGCAAGAGCAGGCCCAGGAACTCGGCGTCGTGGCGCGGTGGCACGAAGTCGGCGAGGAACTTGCCGGTGAACTTCAGGCTGCGCGCGTCGAACAGCTCCCACGGGCGAAATTCGGTCCAGACGAGCATCGGCCAGAGCAGCACCGCCACAACCAGCACCAGCCCCAGCCTGCCGGACGCCGCCGGGTCAGGGATGCGGCGCATCGGCAAGGGCCGGCGCAGCGCCACCTGGGGAGTCGCACTCATCGCGTCTCAATCTTGTCAGCGGCACGTCATCGGCCGCTCGATATCGAACTCGCCCGGCAAGGTATACGCATAAGGCGCAGCGCCTTCGAGTTGCGACGTGAGTTCGTCTTCATGGTCGGCGTACAGCTCGCGCAGCATCGGGTCGCTGACACGTGCCACGGGCAAGTCGAACATGATCCGCCCGTCCCGCAGTGCGACGATGCGCTCGAAGCTGGCACGCGCCACCTCCACCTGGTGCAGCGTCGTGACCAGCGTCGCGCCGCTGTCGCGCGCTGCGCCCACGAG
>JBEBHW010000516.1:0-3422 GCA_040081145.1 Burkholderiaceae bacterium | reverse complement strand
CGCGTGATCGCCGGCAGCCCGAAATCGACGCGCCTGGAAACGCGTTGCCCCGGTGCCGACGTGAACCCGTATCTCGCGATGGCCGCCGTCATCGCCGCGGGGATGCACGGCATCGAAAAAGGCCTGAAGCTGACCGCGCCGCCGATCACCGGAACGAACCAGGGTTCGGAGGACATTCCACGCGCACCGCGCTCGCTGCTGCGCAGCACCCACACATTCAAGGAGTCGGGAATCGCGCGCGACTGGCTCGGCGACACCTTCGTCGACCACTTCGCTGCGACACGCTATTGGGAACATCGGCAGTGGCAGGACGCCGTCACGGACTGGGAATTGAAGCGCTACTTCGAAATCATCTGAAGGGCGCAGCCGCGTGCGCCCCAAGCTCACCCTGTTCGACCTGGACCACACGCTGCTGCACGGCGACAGCGACGTGCTCTGGGTCGAGTTCCTGATGGACCAGGGTGTGCTCGACCGCGAAGTGTTCGAGCCGCGCAATCTCTGCATGGAGCAGAGCTACCGCGCCGGGACGGTGAGCGCCCACGCGTTCTGCGAGTTCTACGTGGCGTCGCTCGCCGGGCGCTCGGGCGAAGGCTGGAGCGCGCTGCGCCGCAGCTACTTCGAGGCGTCCATCGTGCCGCGCATCGGCAAGGCGGCGCTGGCGCTGGTCGCGAAACACCGCGACGCGGGCGACCTGGTCGTCCTGACGACGGCGACGAACCGCTTCCTCACCGAACTCACCGCGCCTTTCCTCGGGATCGAGCATCTCATCGCGACCGAGTGCGAGGTCGGCGCCGATGAGCGCTTTACCGGGCGCATCGCCGGCACCTTGAACATGCGCGAAGGCAAAGTGACGCGTCTGCACGCCTGGCTGGCGACGCAAGGGCACGCGCTGCACGAACTTGACACCACGCTTTACAGCGATTCGATCAACGACTTGCCGCTGTTCGAGGCGGTGCAGCATCCGGTGGCTGTCGACCCGGACGAGCGCCTCGCGGCGCAGGCGCGCGCCCGCGGCTGGCCCACTTTGAGCTTGCGCGAGTCGCCATGAATACACCCTCGATGCCAAGCCAAAGCGAAGGCGACGTGAACCACTCGCCGCGGCGCGAGCTGTGGCAGACCGAGCACCTCGACGACGCCACGCGCAGCCTGCTCGCACGCGACAGCGCAGCCTTCTTGCACCAGTCAGTCTCCACCCCATGCCTCAGCGCGATCCGAAAAGCCCAAGGCGTGTTCATCGAAGACACGGCCGGTCGGCGCTACATGGATTTTCACGGCAACAACGTGCACCACGTCGGCTATGCGCACCCGCACGTGATTGCGGCGATCAAGGCGCAGTTGGACGAGTTGAGCTTTGCGCCGCGCCGCTTTGCCAGCAACCGCGCGGTAGAGCTGGCAGAAGCATTGAGCGCGCGCTTCCGCACGCTGACCGGAAACGATGCCAAGGTGCTGTTCACCACCGGCGGGTCGGACGCCGTGGAAGTGGCGATCAAACTCGCGCGCATCGCGACGGGTCGCGCGAAGACGCTCAGCTTCTGGGACTCGTTCCACGGCGCGGGCTTCGGTGCGTCCAGCGTCGGCGGCGAGTCGCTGTTCCGCAACTCGCGCGCCGTTGGGCCGCTGTTGCCCGGCACCGAACACGTGGCGCCGTTCGGCTGTTACCGCTGCCCGTACGGACACGCCGTGAATGCCGAGGGACAGCCGAACCTGGACGTCTGCAAGCTGAGCTGCGCGAGCATGGTGCGCTATGTGCTGGAGCGCGAAGGCGACGTCGCCGCGGTGATCGCCGAACCGGCGCGCGCCGTGCCATTCATTCCGCCGCCGGGCTATTGGCAGGCGGTTCGCCAAGCATGCAATGACAACGGCGCGCTGCTCATCTTCGACGAAATCCCGACGGGCTTGGGCAAGACGGGGCGCTTCTTCGCCGCCGAACACGATGGTGCGGCACCCGACATCGTCGTGCTCGGCAAGGCGCTGGGCGGGGGCGTGTTGCCGATTGCCGCGTGCATTGCGCGCGCCGAGCTCGACCTGGCCGGCGCCTACGCGCTCGGCCACTACACGCACGAGAAGAATCCGGTCACCGCTGCGGCAGCGCTCGCGACGCTGGAGGTCATCGAATCTGAGAGCCTGGTCGAAAACGCCGCTCACGTGGGGGCATATGCGCTTGAACGCCTGCACGAAATGAAGACCCGGCATGCGCTGATCGGCGACGTGCGCGGCCGCGGCCTGCTGATCGGCATCGAGCTCGTTCTGGACCGGGGAAGCAAAGAACCCACGTCGGATGTCGCCGAACGCGTGCTTTACGCGTGCCTGTCGCGCGGCCTGTCATTCAAGACAACGATGGGCAATGTGCTGACGTGGACACCGCCGCTGATCGTCAAGCGCGAGCAAATGGATTGGGCGTTGGGCGTGCTGGAAGAGTGCCTCGGCACTGAAGAGCGCACGGCGAAGCGTGGATCCCGGCTTGCGCCGGGATGACCGGGTGCAGGGTTACCTGCCGATCTGCAGCAGCACGTCGCCCGCCCACATCTCCTCGAGGTGCTTGAACTTCCACTTGCGGTTCGATTCGCGCTCGACGACACGCTCGTTGCAGCCCACCCGCGACAAGTCCACTTTCTCGGGGCGAACGTACATCTGCGAGATCACTGAAAAGAAGACTTTCACGACGGGCTTGAGCAAGGCGAAGGCGTGCTGCTCGATGACCACGCCAAGGCGCCCCGAAGACAAGCGCACCAGCGAACCGATGGGGTAGATCCCCAGGCCTTTCACGAACGCCTGGAACACGGCGTTGTCGAACTGGCCGCTCTTCGCCCACACTGCCATTTGCGCCATCGATTCGCCCGGGCCCCAGGCTGCCTTATAGGGGCGCTCGGAGGTGATGGCGTCGTAGACGTCGCACACCGCACCCATTCGCGCCGCGAGCGACAGCGCGTCGCCCGACAGGCCTTCCGGGTAGCCTTTGCCATCGAAGCGTTCGTGGTGGTGCAGGCACACGTCGAGCTCGAATTCAGAGGCGCGCTGCGTCTGGCAGAGCATCTCGTGGCCGCGCCGCGGATGCGTCTTGATCAGCTCGTATTCCGCATCGCTCAGCGCCGCCGGCTTGTTCAACAAGTCAAGCGGCATGCACGCCTTGCCGACGTCGTGCAGCAGGCCAGCGAAGCCGGCGTTTCGCGCTTCGCTTTGGCTGTGTCCGAGTTGCCGCGCCAGCGTCACCATCAAGGCGCACACCGCGACCGAGTGCATGTAGGAGTAGTCGTCGTGCGTCTTCAGGCGCGCCAGGCTCAGCACGGCGTGCGGATTGCGCCAGACCGACTCGGCAATGTCGTTCACGAGCGGCATGCAGGCTTCGACATCGAGGGTCTGGCCCATGCGGGCCTCGTTGAACAGGGAGCGCACTGCTTCGCGCGACTTCTTGATCAACAGCG
>JBEBHW010000515.1:0-3433 GCA_040081145.1 Burkholderiaceae bacterium | reverse complement strand
CTCGAACTACGAGATCGACACCTTCGTCACCTTGCTTGCCGCAGCGAAAGCGGCGGTCGATGCGGCGGGTGCTGCTGGCGCTGCGTCCGGCGCTGCCGGCTGCGACAAAGACGCACCGTCGCTGAAAGTCATCGCCGATCACATCCGCGCCTGCACGTTCACCGTCGCCGACGGCGTGATCCCGGGCAACGAAGGGCGCGGCTACGTGCTGCGCCGCATCGCGCGCCGCGCCATCCGCCACGGCTACAAGCTGGGCGCACGAAAGCCATTCTTCTACACGCTCGTCGCGCCGCTCGCCGCTGAGATGGGCGAGGCGTATCCCGAGCTGCGCCGTGAGCGCGCACGCATTACCGAGGTGTTGATGCAGGAAGAAGAGCGCTTCTTCCAGACCATCGCGAATGGCATGGAAATTCTCGAGGCTGCGCTGGCAGGCGGAGCCAACACGATCGCCGGCGACCTGGCGTTCAAGCTGCACGACACCTACGGCTTCCCGCTGGACCTGACCGCGGACGTATGCCGCGAGCGTGGCGTCAAGGTCGACTCCGCGGGCTTCGAAGTTGCCATGAATCGGCAGCGCGAACAAGCGCGCGCCGCGGGCAAGTTCAAGATGGCACAGGGCTTGGAGTACGACGGCGCGGCGACCGTGTTCCACGGCTACGAGCACCTGGTGTGCGAGCACAGCAAAATCACCGCGCTCTACATCGACGGCGCGGCGGTCACGCGCGCGCGCGCCGGTGACGACGTCGTCATCGTGCTCGACCACACACCGTTCTACGCCGAGAGCGGCGGCCAGGTCGGTGACACCGGCGAGCTGCGCAATCCACGTTCCCGCGTCCTGATCGAGGACACGGTGAAGGTGCAGGCGAGCGTGGCGGGTCACACCGGGCGCATCGTCGAAGGCGAAGTCGAGGTCGGCGACACCTTTGTCGCGCGCGTCGATGCCGAGCAGCGCATCCGCACGATGCGCAACCACAGCGTCACGCACCTGATGCACAAGGCGCTGCGCGAAGTGCTGGGCGCACACGTGCAGCAAAAGGGCTCGCTCGTGAACGCCCAGCGCACGCGTTTCGACTTTGCCCACAACGCGCCGCTCACGCCTGAGCAGATCGGCAAGGTCGAGCGCATCGTCAATGCCGAAGTCCTCGCCAACGCGGCGACGCAGGCGCGCGTGATGAGCATGGACGACGCGCAGAAATCCGGCGCGATGATGCTGTTCGGCGAGAAGTACGGCGACGAGGTGCGCGTGCTCGACATCGGCAGCAGCCGCGAGCTGTGCGGCGGCACGCACGTGGTGCGCGCTGGTGACATCGGCCTGTTCAAGATCGTTGCCGAGAGCGGCGTCGCAGCAGGGGTTCGGCGCGTCGAGGCGGTGAGCGGCGAAAACGCGCTCGCCTACGTGCAGTCGCTCGAGGCCATGGTCAGCGGCGTTGCGGCAAGCCTGCGCTCGGCCACTGCCGAAGTGCCGACGCGCGTGAGCCAGGTGCTGGAGCAAGTGCGCGCGCTCGAGAAGGAGCTCGCCGCGGCACAGGGCAAGCTCGCCGCATGGCGACGACCTGCTCGCCGCAGCGGTGGACGTGGGTGGGCTCAAAGTGCTCGCCGCGCAACTCGACGGCGCCGACGCGAAAGCCTTGCGCGAAACCCTCGACAAGCTCAAGGACAAGCTGAAAAGCGCAGTCATCGTGCTCGCCGCGGTGGAGGGCGGGCGTGTGCAGTTGGCGGCGGGGGTCACGGCGGATTGCACGGGCAAGGTGAAGGCCGGCGAGCTGGTGAACTACGTTGCGCAACAAGTCGGCGGCAAGGGCGGCGGCAAGGCCGACATGGCGATGGCCGGCGGCACCGAGCCCGGCAACTTGGGTGCTGCGTTGGCGTCGGTGCGCGCGTGGGTTGCGCAACGCGTCTGAACAGTAGCGGCGACGCGGGCAGCGCCGCTGCACCGCGCGAGCAGCAACGAGGTTTTCGAGCATGTCGATCACGATCCGTCGCGCCGTAGCGAAAGACGCCCCCGCCTTTGCGCGCATCATGGGCGACCCTGCGGTCTATCCGGGCTTGATGCAGTTGCCCTACACGGACGAAGAAATCTGGCGCACGCGCCTGGCCGAGAACCTGGCGCCCGGCAAGACCGACCTGGCGTTGGCCGCTGAACTGAACGGCGAGGTCGTCGGCACGGCAGGCCTGCACCCGGTAGGCCCGCACTTGCGGCGCCGCCATGTGTTGCTGCTGGGCATTTCAGTCGCGCCCAAGGCGCAGCGCCAGGGCGTGGGGACGGCGCTGATGGCGGCGATGTGCGACTACGCGGATCGCTGGTCGGGCGCGCTGCGCATCGAGCTCAACGTCTACACCGACAACCACGGCGCGATCGCTCTGTACAAGAAGTTCGGCTTCGACATCGAAGGCACCCACCGCGGCTTCGCGCTCCGCGACGGCGCCTATGTCGACTCGCTGAGCATGGCGCGGCTGCACCCGGATCCACCGCGAATTGGCGCCGCATGAGGTCGCGTGCGCGCGAACGTTGGCGCCGTTGCGGCGCCGCGGCGTTGCTGTGGTGCACGGGTGCGGCAGCGTCGCTGCTCGGCGTGGGTGGGGCACTCGCGCAAGGTCTGGTCTTTCCCGACGACCCGAAATCCTTGTTCACCGCGCCAGGCGTGGCGAACGTCTTTTTTCAGGCGTGCCTGCGCACCGGAGCACAGGCAGAGGCCGCGGTCGACTGGGCTTTGACGCAGGGCTTCGAGCCGGTCGATTCGCTCGGTGGCACGGGTTATGAGTTGCTCGAAAGCCAGGCCGGCAACGTCTTGCGCGCGCCTGGCTCCGAAGACCGCCTGCTGCTGGTGGTGACGCACGACCAGCGTTGCACCGTGTGGGCGCACCGGGTCAGCGGCCCGCAAGTGCGGCTGGCGATGGCCGAAGTGATGGACCGCCTGGGCACCAGCGGCGCGCGCGTGACGCGCGATTTCGAGCGCAACATCGAACGCGCCAGCGCATGGCGCAACCAGACGCAATGGCGCTACCGGGCGCTGCGTGGCAGCGCTGAATTCGGCGTGAGCGCGGTGACGACGCTCAGCATCACGCCGGCAACGCAAGCGCTCAACATGGCGCCGTGGCAAGCGCCCGTGGGGCCGGCGCCCGATGGGTTGCCGGCACGCTGACTGGGCTGCTCAAGCGCCGAGCCAACGCGCCGCAGCGGCCTGAACCACTGCCGCCAGCGGCACGCCCGCGGTTCGCTGCGCGCGCAGCCACTGTGCGTCGTTACCGCTGGCCAAGCTTTCGCCGATCAATTGACACGCTTCTTGGGCGCTCAGGTCTTGGGCGTGGCCGCCAATCGACTGCAGGGTTTCCAGGATGTCGTCGCGCAGGCGCCGCCGCTGTTTCGTTTGCGGGTCGACGATTTCGCCGTCCAGGCCGAAGCGGCACGCCTGAAAACGGTTGAAGGTGTAGA
>JBEBHW010000514.1:0-3438 GCA_040081145.1 Burkholderiaceae bacterium | reverse complement strand
CACAACATGGACGGCGTCGCGAGTTCGGCGACCGCCGTGCTCGTGGGCCACATCGCCGGCGGCACGAAAACGATTCGCGTCGGCTCGGGCGGCGTGATGCTGCCCAATCACGCGCCGCTCGTCATCGCCGAGCAGTTCGGCACGCTCGCGACGCTCTACCCCGGGCGAATCGACCTGGGCCTGGGCCGCGCGCCGGGCACGGATCGGCTGACGATGCACGCGCTGCGGCGCAGCCTGACCAGCAACGACGAAGAAGACTTCCCGCGCGACGTGCTCGAGTTGCAGGCTTACCTCGGCGAAGGAAGCCCCGACCAACCCGTGCGCGCGATCCCCGGGATCGGCACGCAGGTGCCGATCTGGTTGCTTGGCTCGAGCCTGTACAGCGCGCAGCTCGCCGCCTACCTGGGATTGCCCTTTGCCTTTGCTTCGCACTTCGCGCCCGACCTGCTGCTGCAGGCGCTGGACGTCTACCGCAGGACGTACCGGCCGTCGGCCCGCTGGCCGAAAGCGCACGCGATGGTCGGCGTGAATGTCGTCTGCGCCGACACCGACGATGCCGCTGCGTGGGCGTTCACGTCGATCCAGCAGCGCTTTCTGGGAATGCAGCGCGGCCGGCGCGGGCCGCTGCCCCGGCCGATCGACCCGACACAGCTGGAGGCGTTGTGGTCGCCGCAGGAAAAAGCCGGCGTGCAGCGCATGCTGCTCGCTGCCGCAGTGGGGTCACCGCAAAGTGTGCGCGAGCAGCTCAACGCGATCGTCGAACAGACCGCGGCCGATGAATTGATCGTTGCCGGGGCGATTCACGACCACGCGGCGAGGTTGCGGTCGTATGAGTTGTTGGCGGCGTTGTAGGGTACGTCGGTGCATAGGCTGCTAACCTCCATCGATTGCTTCCCGGCGGGGGCTTTGCTCCAAAGGACCAGACATGGCGCTGATAGAAGGTTTTCGCGTTCAAAACTATCGCGCGTTGCGCGACGTAACTCTGGGCAAACTGTCGAGTCAACAAGACGGTGATCCGCTGACGCCATTCACCGTTGTCATCGGCAAGAACGGTGTTGGCAAGAGCACTCTGTTTGACGCGTTCGGCTTTGTCGCCGATTGCTTGTCGCACGATATCGAGTCTGCGTGCGACATGAAACAACGGGGCGGGTTTGAGCGCCTGCGCTCAATGGGCACCAACGAGCCAATTCGCTTCGAAATCTACTACCGCGAAGCCAAGGGCGAGCGGCCGATGACGTATGAACTCTCGATCGCATTAGACGACTCGGGTCGCCCCTTTGTCGAATCGGAAGTTCTGAAGCAGCGCCGCAAGGGCCAGAAACACGGTCGCCCGTATCCGTTCCTTCGCCTTCATCATGGCAAAGGCATGGTTTGGGCCGGAGAAGAAGCTGTCGAAGCCGATGGCGGCGAAGAAGACCGAGCACAAGAGGCCGTGGAACTCACGGATCTGCGCCAGTTGGGCATTGCTACTCTGGGCACGCTCAAGGAGCACCCCCGGATCAAGCAGTTTCGAGACTTCTTGAAAGGCTGGTACTTGTCGTACTTCTATCCCGACGCCGCTCGCAGCCTGCCCTCGGCAGGGCCGCAGAAGCATCTGAACAGCCATGGCGACAACATTGGCAACGTGGTGCAATTCATGGAGCGCGAACACGCGACTCGATTTAAGTCGATCCTGGCGCGAATCGCGGCCAAGATTCCCGGCGTCAAGAGCATCGATACCGAAGTCACGATCGATAAGCGTGTGGTACTGCGTTTCAACGACGGTGCGTTCGGCGACCCCTTTTATGCGCAACAAATGTCGGATGGGACGCTGAAGGTATTCGCCTATCTGCTGTTGATGGAAGACCCGGATCCGCCGCCGTTCATCTGCATCGAGGAACCGGAGAACGGCCTGTACCACAAGCTGCTCGAGGCCTTGGCCAAGGAGTTCAGGGATCACGCGACGGGCAGAAGGAATTCGCCACAGATTTTCGTGACGACACACCAGCCTTATTTCGTCGATGCGCTCTCGGCGGATGAAGTCTGGATCCTGGAAAAGGGCCACAACGGCTACTCAGAAGTGCGCCGCGTCTCTGAGCTGGACATCGTGCGCAATTTGGTCGACGAAGGACTGCCTCTTGGCGGGCTTTGGTACAGCGACTACCTCGACGCGAGGTAAGCATGCACATCGAGGTTCTGGTTGAAGACAGCTCCGGCGAGAAGTTGCTGCAGTTCCTGCTTCCGAAACTGCTCGGCCCGTCGGGGGAGACACACACCTGGCGGATGCACTCATACAAGGGCATAGGCCGTATTCCCAGGGACCTCGCCGCCAAGGCGGACCCTGCCAAACGCATCTTGTTGGATCGACTCCCCAAACTGCTCCGCGGCTACGGGAACACTCCGGGCATCGACGCGGTTGTCGTGTTGCTGGATGCCGACAGACGCAACTGCAAGAGCTTCTTGAAGGAGCTGAAGGGTCTCGCCAAGTCCTGCGTGCCTGCTCCCGTCACCCTGTTTCGATTGGCTATCGAGGAGCTGGAAGCGTGGTACCTGGGTGATCGCACGGCGCTGCTCAAAGCGTACCCACGCGCCAGGAAGGACGTGTTGAAGCAGTATGTGCAGGACAGTGCCTGCGATACCTGGGAACTGCTCGCCGACGCCATTTACCCCGGTGGCGCGGCTGCCATCAAGAAGTCTCGTTGGCCCCTGCCCGGCCAGATCAAACACGAGTGGGCGGAGAAAATTGGCCCGAGGCTGTCGTTGGAGCGAAACGTGTCCACCAGCTTCTGCAAATTCCGCGACGGTGTGCTGCGCCTGGTCGCGTGAGTCAGGCTGGGCCATTCGCCGTTGCGCGGGCGGCGTGCACGACGCCCCACATCGATTCCCAATTCGCGCCGCCCATGTCGGTCACGGCGCCATCGGCGCCGAAGAACTTGTTCGGCATCTGAAAGAAGCCGAGGAATAGCCCCCCGTTGGGCGACCACGCGCTGTGACGGCTGCCTGCCGGGCGCCAGATGAACTGCCCGGCCTTGCATTCGATGCCCTCGTCGGGTCCGGCCTTGTCCACCAGGTGGCCTTCGATGACCCAGGTCTGCTCGATCAACACATGTTCGTGGTCGGGCAAGACCGAACCCGGCGCCATGCGGATCAGCGAGCTGACCAGGCCGCTCGCGCGATCGAACAACAGGTTTTTCACCTCGATGCCGGGGAAACGCGTCGCCTGCCAGGGCAGCGAATCGGTGTCGACGAGGCGCGACGCAAGCGGCGCGAGCCCGGCGTGGGCAGGCACGTTGGGCGTGATGGCGGTGGTCATGCAGAGGTCTCCGTTGATGTCGATCAGGTCGAGCGCGCGGGTCCGATTGTCATTCGAAGCCGACCACGGCGTGCGGCCGGTAAGGCGCTTCGAGCGCGGCGACTTCGGCGTCGCTGAGCTCAAGCTTCAGCGCAGCGAGCGCGTCA
>JBEBHW010000513.1:0-3450 GCA_040081145.1 Burkholderiaceae bacterium | reverse complement strand
GTGCCGCGTCGAGCGCCGAAGCGACACCGCCCGCGGCACGCCGCTCGACGAGGCGCAGGCTGTCGGCGCGCGAGCGCAGCTGCGCGGCGTTCACGGCGAGCTGCGCGTCGAGCGAGCGCAGGCCGAAGTAGGTTTGCACCGTGCTTGCCGCGAGCGCGATTCGCACCGTGTCGCGCGCGTACACCGCAGCCAGCATTTGCTGTTGTGCGGCGCTGCTGGCGTTGCGCAGCCGACCCCACAAGTCGATTTCGAACGAGGTGGCCAGTGCGACGCGGTGCGTCGTCGATTCGGGGCCGCTCGGTGCCACCGGCTGGCCGTTCAGCGTGCTGATGCGCGAGCGGGTCACCGCCGCGTTCAAGTCGACGCTGGGCCACTGCGCGGCGCGCGTCAGGCCCAGCAGCGCTGCGGTCTCGTCAACCCGCGCGACCGCCAAGCGCAGGTCGGTGTTGTTCTGCAAGGTCGCGTCGACGAGCGCGGCGAGGCCGGTGTCGCCGTACAGAACCCACCAGTCGCCGCCGACTTTCGACTCGGCGGCAACTGCGGGCTGTGTGCTGCGCTGCGCAGTTTGCTGGGCGAACTGCGGCGGCAGTTCGACCTGCGGCCTCTGCGCGGCCGGCGGCAAGGGCGTGCTGCACCCGCAAAGCGCTGCCGCTGCGCCCAAGGCGATCAGCGCGCGCCTCATGGTTCGATCTCCAGCGGCGCGATCGGATGCACCGGCGACACTGCGTGCCCATGCGAATGCAACGGCCGCGCCTTGCGCGCAAGCAGCGTGAAGAACAGCGGCACGAAGATCGGCGCGATGAAGGTCGCGACGATCATTCCGCCGAACACGCCCGAGCCCATGCTTTGCCGCGCCGCCGCGCCCGCGCCGGTGGCGAGCACCAGCGGAACGACGCCGAGCACGAAGGCGAGCGACGTCATCACGATCGGCCGAAAGCGCAGCCGCGCCGCATCCGCCGCGGCTTCGCGCGCGGTTCGGCCCGCCTCCATGCCCTGCATCGCAAACTCGGCGATCAGGATTGCGTTCTTCGCCGCCAGGCCGATCAGCACGATCAGGCCGATCTGGAAATAGACGTCGTTCTCCATGTGGCGCAAGAAGACGAAACCCAGCGCGCCGAGCAAGGCGAACGGCACGGCGAGCACCACCGCGAGCGGCACGCCCCAGCGCTCGTAAAGCGCAGCGAGGATCAGGTAGACCATGATGAGCGCAAAGCCGAAGGCGAACACCGACGCGTTGCCGGCGCGCTTTTCCTGGAACGCCTGACCCGTCCACTCGATTTGATAGCCCGGCGGCAAGACGGCGCGCGAGGTTTCTTCGACGGCGCGGATCGACTCGCCCGAGCTGAAGCCGGGTTTCGCGCCGCCCAGCACCTTGGCCGCGATGTAGCCGTTGTAGCGCTCGATCTGCTCGGGGCCGACGATGTCGGTCACCGCGATCAGGCTCTTCAGCGAAATCATCTCGCCGCTCGTCGCCGAGCGCACGTAGATGCGCCCCAGGTCGTCGGGCTTGGCGCGGTACGCGGCTTCCGCCTGCATCGTGACGCGGTAGGTTCGCCCCGCCAGATTGAAGTCGTTGATGTAGAGCGAGCCCATTTGCGCTTGCAGCGCGGCAAACACGTCGTTCACCGGAACGCCCAGTGCCAGCGCCTTCTCTCTGTCTACTTCAACACGAAGTTGTGGAACGCTGGCGCGAAAGAAGGCCTGCGCCGGCGTGAGTTCGGGGCGCGCAGCGACGGCGGCGACGAAGTCTTGCGTCACTTGCGCCAGGCGCTTCGGGTCGGCGTCGCCGCGGCCCTGCACGTAGACCTCGTAGCCGCCGGCCTGGCCCAGGCCCAGAATCGGCGGCGGGTTGAAGGCGAACACCACACCGTCGGGCAGCGCCGTGAAACCCAGGCCGCTCATCTGCCCGGCGAGCTGCGTCGACGTCTGGGTTCGCTGCTCCCACGGTTTCATCGGCACGAAGATCGTCGCCGCGCTGCTCTTGCTGCCCCCGCTGATCAAGTCGAAGCCGTTGACGATGAAAAAGCTGCCGATCGCCGGGTTGTCTTTCAACATCAGGCGCAAGCGCTCCGTCGTGCGGCCGGTGCGCTCGAGCGTCGCGCCGTCGGGCAGTTGGCCGATGGCGATGACGAAGCCCTGGTCTTCGGGCGGAACAAAACTGCCGGGAACGCGCTGCAGCAGCCACGCCACGCCGCCGAGCATCATGGCGAACAGGGCGAGCGATATCACTCGGTGCCGCAGCGCCAGGCCCACCGCGCCGAGAAAGCGCCGGGTCATCCAGCCGAACCCGGCGTTGAACGGCTTGAAGAAGCGCACGCTCAAAGCGCTGTGCTCGCGCTTGAGCAGGATCGCGCAGAGTGCCGGCGTGAGCGTGAGCGCAGTCACTCCCGAGAGCACGACGGCAATCGTCACCGTCACCGCGAACTGCCGGTACAACTGGCCGGTGATGCCGCCCAGGAACGCGACCGGGATGAACACCGCGCAGAGCACGAGCACGATGCCGATCACCGCGCCCTGCACTTCGCGCATCGCTTCCAGCGACGCGGCCATCGGAGACATGCCCTCTTCGCGCATCAGGCGTTCGACGTTCTCGAGAACGACGATCGCGTCGTCGACGACGATGCCGATCGCCAGCACCATGGCAAAAAGCGTCAGCGTATTGATCGAAAAGCCGAAAATGTAGAGGCCGGCGAAGGTGCCGATCAGCGACACCGGCACCGCGAGCATCGGGATCAGCGTCGCGCGCCAGGACTGCAGGAACACGAAGACGACGGCCAGAACGATCAGCGCAGCCTCCAGAATCGTCTCGAGCACCGCCTTGATCGACGCCGAGACGAACAGCGTCGTGTCGTAGGGGATCAGGTAGCCGACGCCTGGGGGAAACCGGTCGCGCTTCAACTCGACCATCTTCGCTTTCACGCCGGCGGCCGTGTCCAGCGCATTCGCGCCCGGCGCGAGCAGCACCGCCAGGGCGATCGCCGGCTGACCGTTCACCGAGTTGGACGCGTCGTAGCTCTGCGCGCCGAGTTCGATCCGCGCCACGTCGCGCAGGCGCAAGGTGCCTCCCGTCGGCGAGGAACGCAGCACGATGTTGCCGAATTCCTCCGCCTGCACGAGGCGCCCACGCGCAGTCACCGTGTACTCGAGCTGCTGGCCCGGGAGCGACGGCGGCGCGCCGATCTTGCCCGCGGCGAACTGCGCGTTCTGCGCGCTCACCGCCTGCGCGATGTCGTTCGTCGTGATGCCCAGGCTCGCCATCTTGTCGGGCTGCAGCCACAGGCGCATCGAGTAATCGCGCGCGCCGAAGATGAACACGCCGGCGGTGCCGGGAATTCGCTTGATCTCGTCGAGGATGTTTTGCGTCGAGTAGTTCGACAGGAACAAGGTGTCGCGCGACTGGTCCGGCGAGTTGACCGCGATCACGAGCAGGAAGCTGTCTCTTATACACAT
>JBEBHW010000512.1:0-3453 GCA_040081145.1 Burkholderiaceae bacterium | reverse complement strand
TCCTTTCCCGAGCCGGAGTCGCCTTGCGCGCCGGGGGCCTCTTCTTCACCGGGCTCGGCGCCACCGCGGCAATCTTCACCTTGAGGCGAATCACGCCCTTGGCGTCGCGTGTGATCGAGTGCAGCGTGATGCCGCTGCGCCGGCCGGGGAACGACGTCGACGTTTCGCCCACGTCCGACAGCGCCTTCTTGCCCGCACTGCCCGGGAAGGGGTCGCCCGCGTCGCCCTGGTTCCAGTCGTTCGGGTCGTTCAAGTCATTGCGCCCGTCGGCCTGCACCAGAAACAAGCCCGGCGTGTTCGGCGTTTCCTGCTGGCCCGATTCGTCGACGCGCCACACCAGCAGGCCTTCGCCTGGCAACGAAAAATCGAAGCCGCTGCGTGCGCGGTTCTCAAGCAAAAGGTATTGCTTCGCGCCGAATGCCGGGCTCCTGATTCGCGCGACGCGACCATACGTCGACGAGTACGGGCGCAGCGTCAGCGTGCCGCTCTTGACCAGCGTGCGCTGCCTGATCCAGCCGTGCTGCAGCTTGTGCAGCCCGGCAGGATGGGCAGGCCGCGCGCCGTTGCCGTTGTACGAGCCGCCGGCCATCAAATCCCACACGCCCGAGCCGTCCCACTCCATGCCGTCTTCGTCGTAGTTCGGGTCGTAGAAGTCCTGCCATTGGAACGCCAGGTGGCCGAGCTCGTGCGCGCACACGCCCACCTTGCAGTCGTTGGGCACCGTCAAGTAAATCGTCGCATCCAGGCCAGGCGCCACGTTCACTGGGTTGCGCAATTGCCACTTGTGCGACCAGATCTCGCGGCCGCGCAGGTTCGGCGGCATGACTTCGGCGCCGCGCCCGGCGTGCACGACGATCAGCGCGGTGACAATGCCCTGGTCGAATTTGTCGAGGTCCGCTTCGAACTTCACGCCCGCCGCCTTGGCTGCCTTGACCGCGTCTTCCGCCAGGCGCGGCGCGTTGCGCGG
This sequence comes from Burkholderiaceae bacterium, assembly GCA_040081145.1. Lineage (GTDB taxonomy): Bacteria > Pseudomonadota > Gammaproteobacteria > Burkholderiales > Burkholderiaceae_C > JAEMQF01. The sequence goes on along the minus strand of JBEBHW010000512.1, from coordinate 2,486 downwards.
GTAGTCATCCCAAGTCGTTCCTGAATTGCCGTTCGTGTAGTACGCGTAAGGCTTGGGCAAACGCAACCAACCGTGCACCGAACCCGTGACGCGCACTTTGCCGAGACTCACCTCGTCGTAGTAGTCGCGCATGCTGCCGCTCGGGTAGATGCCTTGCGAGAACAGCAGGTCTTCATAGTGCTTGGCGGGCAGCGTGCCGGGGCGATCGGAAAAGTCGGCGAGCAGCACTTTGATCCGCACCTCGCCAACGACCGGTTGCGCGGGCACGTCGATCAATTCGGGGCCGGCCGGCGCCGCGCGAAAGCGTGCGCTGTCGTCCATTCCTACCAGGCCCTCGGCAGGATTCGTGAATCCGATCGAGACCAGGTACTGCGCAAACGACATCTTCTTGAATTTGCCGCTGCGCCGGTATTCCATGAAGAGCATCGCCATCACATCGGGCGACGGAGGCACCCGGGACGGCTGACGCACGGGGTGGTTGGATTTCGGGTTCGTCATGTGAAGTCCTTCAAGAAGAGGCTGAGACGCAGTGTTTCAATCAAAAGGCCAGGCTGAAAAGCACGAACACCGCTGCACCGGCGATGAACAGAAGCAGCGCTGCGAACGCAGCCGGCGCAACTCGCCATTTCAACCATTGCAGCGCCTTTTGATAGAGCCACGCCTTGCGCAGGCGCGCGATGACGGCGTCGCTGCGGCGCACCTGTGCCGGGCTCGGCGTGCCCGCAGGCGATTCATCCGCGGCGGCAACCGACGGTAGCGCCGCTGCGCGCCCAAGACTTGCTCGCCACCGCACGCTCATCTGATCGTCGATCGACCGCTGCAGCGCCCCGCTCCAGTACCGCGCAAGCAACAACACAAACACCAGCGTGGCGAACACCCCCGGGTTCGCCGCCCACGCGCGCACAACGGGCAGCGCCATGTCGGGCGCAAACTTGCCGAGCGCAACGATGGCCCGTGACAGCAGGCAGCCGAAACCCTGACACGTCGACTCCGGCAGCCAGACCAGAGCGAACAGCGCCAACGTCGACATCACGCTCGCAAAATACGCGACGCGCCGGCGCCAGACGTCGTTCCACACGGCATCCAGGTCGGCTGCCACGTCCACCACCGCGTGGGGCTCACCCGAGGGATTCCACACCGAAAAGCGCGGCGCCAGTGCGATCGGCGCGTAGCCGCCGGCGTTGCTGCGAATCCGCTGCAGCACGCTCGGGTGCACGAGCACGTCGCGAAGGCGCCCGTGAGCTCGAGCGCGGTCCGGGTCCTGCATCGCCAACGTGGCGGGGTCGGGAGGTTCGATCAGGCCGCCCAGGCGGCGCGGCTGGTAGCGGTAGTACATGCCCAAGCTGCTGCGCGAGTCGTGCAGCGGGCCGAGCGCATTCATTTCCAGCGTCACCTGCTCGCGCGCGCCGGGCTTGAAGCGCAGGCCGCAGCGCTGCGCTTCGTCCATCATCCAGTCCAGCGCAACGTGCGCCAGGCTGTCGTCAGGGTAACCGCCGCCGATGTCGGAGTGCATTCCGGCGAACCACACCTGCTGCAGGCGAGGCGGCGCGTCGCCCGGCGGCGCTTCCGCGGCCTCGTCCCACAGCAAGGGGTGAAAGGTGTCGCGCTCGTCGTCCAGCGCCAAAGCGTGACGCGCCTGCTTGACCCGGCTCGAGAGCACATAGTTCGGCATCGAGGTCGGCCAGATCCACTGGTCCACGCCGCGTGTCATCTCGACGATCGGCATGCCGTAGGCCGCGACTGTGTCCCACACGCCGACGAACTCAATCGCGTCGACGTGCACGTATCCGGGCGCCACGCGCAGCGTGACAAGGCGCCCCCAAAAATCGAAGGCCTTGTCGCGCAGCCAGCGAAACACCCCCGCGAGATTGCGCGCCTTGAAGTGACGTCGGTACTTTCGATAGGCGATTGGCGCGTCGCGGTGCAGGCTGGCTTCATCGTTGCATTCGAGCAAGCCCACGCGCAGCACGAAGCCCATCAGGACGCGGATCGTGAACGCCCCGCGGCTGAAGCCGAAGGCATAGATCCGGTCGCCCGGCCGGTAGTTGCGACACAGGAACTTGTACAGGTCCAGCACATTGCGTTTCAGCCCATAGCCGAACACGCCGCCGAGCAGCGCGAGCGGGCGAAATTCCGACGCCCCCACACCGCCGTCGTAAAGCGCGAACTGCGCCGCTTCGCCCGCGGCAGTCTGCTGCGGCGTCGGCGCGGCCAGATCCAGCGCGCGGTACAGGCGCCACACGTTCGTCTTCTGCAACTTGGCGGCGCTGTTGCCGGTGCCGTCGGAGAACACGACGAGGACCTTAGGAGCGGGCATTGGCGTGGGGCTCATGAGCAAATGCGGCTCTTCCACTTTACTCATCCCCCTCAGGGGGCGGGTGACGAAATCATCGACCTGGGGGCACTCATGTCGAATCCGTTGGCATTGGCGCGGCATCCGCGAGCCGCGCGACGATGATCGCAGCCGCGCGCGGGCTCATCGGCAA
>JBEBHW010000511.1:0-3456 GCA_040081145.1 Burkholderiaceae bacterium | reverse complement strand
TCATCGACCTGGGGGCACTCATGTCGAATCCGTTGGCATTGGCGCGGCATCCGCGAGCCGCGCGACGATGATCGCAGCCGCGCGCGGGCTCATCGGCAACAGAGTGTGAATCGTGCCGAGCACCACTTGGTCGGCGATCCAATCCGCGCTCACCTCGGAGAGCGCAACGACACCGTCGTTGGGTTCGCCGCCGAACCGGGACCACGGCCCGGTCTTCCAGCGCGGGCCGCCCACGCCGACGATGCTCGTCGTGGGCACGCCAACCGTACCGATCGCCGCCATTCGCGATCTGGAGCCCAGCAGTTGGCCGCAGTCACGCGTCAGGGTGCGATAGATCCGGTTGCCTTGCAGCGCCTGCGCCAAGCGCGCCGGCGCGTGCGGCGAGCCGAGCAGAAAGACGTGCTGTGGGCGCGCCACGCCCTCGGGCAAAACGTTCACCGCAGCGCGGATCAGCACGCCGCCCAATGAATGCCCGACCAGCACGTAGTTGTCGCGCGCCGCGAGCAGTGCGATGCGGGTCACCAGGCGGCGCCGGATCGCCGCGAAATCTTCGAAGCTCACGCTGTAGCCGAAGCTGCGCGTGCGCAGACCGGCGCGCCGCAACTGCCACAGCAGCGGCCAGCCCGACAGCGGCGAGCGCCCCATGCCATGAACGAAAAGGACCTGCACTGAGTGAAGTGTCGGAGGTTGGGTCGGGCCCGTGCGTCGCCCGGACTCGGGTAGAACCGAACACGCTGGACGCTGCATCCATGCAATCATCGCCGACAAACGCTCGATGGAATCGCCAACGCGCCATGCTAGAACCCGTTGCTGTGCCACTGTGGCTGTTGCTGCTGATCCTCGCGCTGGCGTGCTGGAGCGTGCTGGTGTTGCTTCTCGCACCCGGCATGCGCTGGTACCTGAGGCGGCGTCTGAACCGCGTGATCGCGCGCGTCAACTCGACGCTCGCGATGGAGTTACCCTCGTTCAAGCTGACGCGCCGCCTGACCTTGATCGACCGCCTGTGCAACGACCCGAGGGTCCAGGCGGCAGCGACGGAACACGCAGCGACGAGCGGCGAGCCGTTGGCGCGGATTGCGCAGCGCATCGAGCGCTATGCGCGCGAGATCGTGCCGTCATTCAACGCCTACATCTACTTTCGGATCGGCTATTCGCTGTCGCGCGCGATCGCGCGCCTGCTCTACCGCGTGCGCATCGGCTTTGCCGACGAAGCCGTGCTGCGCGGCATTTCGCCCAAGTCGACACTCGTGTTCGTCATGAACCACCGCAGCAACATGGACTACATCCTGGTGTCCTTTCTTGCCGCCGAGAAAGTCACCTTGTCGTACGCGGTGGGCGAATGGGCACGCATCTGGGGCCTGCAGCAGTTGATCCGCTCGATGGGCGCGTTTTTCGTGCGGCGCAATTCGGGCGACCCGCTGTACCGCGTCGTCCTGCAACGCTACGTGCAGATGGCCACCGAGGCCGGCGTGACGCAGGCGATGTTCCCCGAAGGCGGCCTCACCGTCGACGGCAAACTGCGCACACCGCGCTTCGGCCTGCTCGATTACATGCTGAAGAGCTTCGACGAGCGCGAATCCGACGGCCGGCGCGACCTGGTGTTCCTGCCGGTCGGGCTGAACTACGACCGCGTGCTCGAAGACCGCACGCAGTTGCTCAAGCTGCACCCCGACGCCAAGCGCCCCGGGCGCGCGAAGGCGATCAAGACCTTGTTCGGCTTCTGGGGCGGCCAGTTGTGGCGCGCGCTGAACGGCAAGTGGCACCGCTTCGGCTACGCCTGCGTCAACTTCGGCGCGCCGCTGTCGATGCGCGCATGGTGCCGCGAGAACAGCGTCCGCTTTCCCGATCTGCCCGACGCGCAGCGCAAAAGCCAAGTGACGCGCGTCGCCGAGCACCTGATGCAGCAAATCGGCCAGGTCATTCCGGTGTTGCCCGTGTCGCTCGTCGCCGCGCTGTTCACCGATGCCCCGGGGCAGCGCTGGTCGGAGCTCGAACTGAAAGCGGCGATGCACGAGCGCATGGCGCGCCTGCAGGCGCATGGCGCGCACCAGTACATCCCGCGCCAGGATCAGGACTACGCCTTCGGCGTGGGCCTGCGCATGCTCGTGCAGCGCCACATGGTCGTGGAAGACGAGGGCTTGTTTTCCGTGGCCGACGGTTCGCAGGAAATCGTTGCTTACTACGCGAATGCGATTGCGCATTTGGGCGGCGAGCCCATACTGCCATCGGAAAACGCACTGGGCAGCACATCCGTCAGCCTGGGAGTTGCACGCTGAATTTCGACGCCATCATCGTTGGCCTGGGCGCAATGGGCAGCGCCACGCTCTACCAGCTTAGCCAACGCGGTGCACGCGTGCTGGGCATTGACCGCTTCCATCCGCCGCACGGCCAAGGCTCGAGCCACGGCGCCACGCGCATCACGCGTCTGGCGGTCGGTGAAGGGCCGCAGTACGTGCCTTTCGTGCAACGCTCGCACCAGATCTGGCGCGAGATCGAGGCGACGCTGGGCGTGGAGTTGCTCGTTCAGTGCGGCGGCCTCGTGATGGGTCCGCTCGACGGCGGCGCTGCGCTGCACGGTCAATCCGATTTCGTCAGCGGCACGATTGACGTGGCACGCCAGTGCGGCATTGCCCACGAGGTGCTCGACGCCGCCAGCATAGTCAAACGTTTCCCGCAGTTCACACTGCGCGGCGACGAGCACGGCTGCTACGAGGCCGAAGCCGGCTTCGTGCGGCCGGAACAATGCATCGCCGCGCCACTCGAGTTGGCGCGGCGCGCCGGCGCGACGATCATCACCGGCCAGGCCGTGACGGCGCTCGTTGCCGAGGGCGCCGGCGTCGCCGTGACGAGCGCCGGAACGACCTACCGTGCCGCGCGAGCCGTGCTCAGCGCCGGCGCGTGGAACCCCGGCCTGGCGGGCGGCCGCTTCGCCCAAGTACTCACCGTGCGACGCCAGACCCTGCACTGGTTCCGCGCCGAAGAACCCGCAGCCTACGCGCCGGGGCGATTCCCGATTTTCATCTGGTCGCACGGCGCGCTGTCGTCGCAGGCGTTTTACGGCATCCCGATTTCGGACGCGCACGGCGGCGTCAAGGTGGGGACGCAGCAGCACGAGGTCGACACGACTCCCGATGCCGCGGTGCGCGAGGTCAGCGACGCCGAGAGCGCGGCGCTGTACGCCGCTCACGTGCGCGGTCGCTTGCGCGGCGTCACGCCGCAGCGCAGCCACGCTGCGGCGTGCCTGTACAGCGTTGCGCCGGAGTCGCGCTTCATCATCGACCGGCACCCCGCTGTCGAGCAGGCGATGGTCGTTTCGGCGTGCTCGGGTCACGGCTTCAAGCACTCGGCGGCGCTCGGCGAGGCGCTCGCGCAGTGGGCTCTGGAGGGCCGCTCGACGCTCGACCTGGCGCCGTTCAAGTTGCGCTGAGAGCGCCCCCAGGCGGCGCCAACGCCGAC
>JBEBHW010000510.1:0-3460 GCA_040081145.1 Burkholderiaceae bacterium | reverse complement strand
CCGCTGCCCGAGCCGCGCCGCGCCCGGGTGTCGCGGCGTGTCAAGTCCTTCCCCGTCACGCCGCGCGTGACGCTGCGCCCGGACGAGCGCGCCCAGGCCTGGCTGCTCGGCGTGTCGGCGAACGACCGCACCGGCTTGCTGTTCGCCATCGCGCGCGTGCTGGCACGGCACCGCGTGAACTTGCAGCTCGCGAAGATCACGACGCTGGGCGAACGCGTGGAAGATACTTTTCTCATCGACGGGCCGGAGCTGCAACACAACAAGCAGCAGATCGCGATCGAGACGGAATTGCTCGAGGCGCTCGGCGCTTAGTCCATGGCAGTGACCCCTATCGCCGCGTCCGAAGCGCTGGCGCGCCTGGCGAACTTCGACACCGTCATTGACGCGCGCTCCGAGAGCGAGTTTGCGGAGGACCACATTCCAGGCGCGGTGAATTGGCCGAGTCTGGACGACGCGCAGCGCCACGCCGTGGGAACCCAGTACAAACAGGTGTCGGCGTTTGATGCGAAGAAGCACGGTGCCGTGCTGGTGGCTCGCAATATTGCGAGCCACATCGAGCGCGAAACGCTCGACAAACCCAAGGCCTGGCGCCCCTTGGTCTACTGCTGGCGCGGCGGCCAACGCAGCGGCGCGCTCGCCACCGTGCTCGGGCAGATCGGCTGGCAGGTGGCGCTGCTGGAGGGCGGTTATCGCGAATATCGGCGTGCCGTGATCGCGCAGCTGCAAGCGCTTCCGCAAATCCTGAACCTGCGGGTCGTGTGCGGCACCACCGGATCCGGCAAGAGCCTCTTGTTGCAGCAGATCCAAACCGTTGGCGAACAGGTTCTCGACCTGGAGAATTTGGCCAACCACCGCGGCTCGGTGCTCGGTCTCGTGCCTGGGCAACAACAGCCGGGGCAAAAGCGCTTCGAGTCGATGCTTTTGGACCACCTGCGACGCTTCGACCCGGCGCGCTGCGTGTGGGTCGAGAGCGAAAGCAAGAAGGTGGGTGACGTGCACGTCCCGCCGGCCCTCGTGCAACGCATGCGCGCGTCAGCCTGTGTCGAGCTCGAGCTGGCGCTTGACGACCGGGTCGCCTTGCTGATGCGCGAGTACCGGCATTTCGTCGACGACGTCGATGCGTTTTGCATCCGCCTGGACGCCCTGCGGCTGCTGCGCGGCAATGACGTCGTCAGCGCTTGGCAGGCCGCGGCGCGCAGCGGCCGCATCGACGCCGTGGTTCGGGACTTGCTCGCAAGCCACTACGACCCCATCTACCTGCAGTCGATGCGCCGCAACTTCGCCGGTTTCTCAGCCCCCGTCCTGCACGTTCAATGGGACGGCAGCGAGGCGAGCCTGCTCGCTGCGGCACAGCGCATCGTCGACGACGCCCGCACGACTTGGCAGGCCACCCTCTCGCAGGACTCGGGCCCGCAGGCCGCAACGCCCTCAGCCCATGTGCAAGCCGCCGTTCACGGAGAAGTCGGCGCCCGTCGCAAACCCTGACTCGTCGGACGCCACCCAGGAGACGATCGAGGCAATGTCTTCCGGCGTTCCCAACCGCTTAACGGGGATGCCGGCGACGATTTTGTCGAGCACGTCCTGGCGAATCGACTTCACCATGTCGGTGGCGATGTAGCCCGGGCTCACGGTGTTGACCGTCACGCCCTTGTTCGCCACTTCCTGCGCCAGCGCCATCGTGAAGCCGTGCATGCCGGCCTTTGCCGCCGAATAGTTGGTCTGCCCGAACTGGCCTTTTTCGCCGTTCACCGAGCTGATGTTGATGATGCGGCCCCAGCCTTTTTCCATCATGCCTTCGATGATTTGCTTGGTCACGTTGAACAGGCTGGTCAGATTCGTGTCGATCACGGCGTGCCAGTCGGCGGGCGACATCTTGCGGAACATCCCGTCGCGCGTGATTCCCGCGTTATTCACGAGCACGTCCACGGTGCCGTGTTCGGCGCGCACTTTCTCGAACGCGGCAACCGTCGAGTCCCAGTCGCTGACGTTGCCCACCGACGCGTAAAAGGTATAGCCCTTGGCCTTTTGCTCGTCTATCCACTTGATGTGGTCGCGGCTGGGCCCGCATCCGGCGATGACCCTGAATCCGTCCTTGTGCAGGCGCTGACACATCGTCGTTCCGATGCCTCCCATGCCACCCGTGATGTATGCAACCTTTTGGGTCATTTGTCGCTCCTGGTTGATGTGAATGGATCAGCGCTCGACCGTCATGGCTACGCCCATGCCCCCGCCGATGCACAGCGAGGCGATGCCGCGCTTGGCGCCGCGGCGCCGCATCTCATGCAGCAGCGTCACGAGAATGCGGCAACCCGACGCGCCGATCGGGTGGCCGATGGCGATGGCTCCGCCGTTGACGTTGACCTTGCTCGTGTCCCAGCCCATTTCCTTGTGCACGGCGCACGCTTGCGCAGCGAACGCTTCGTTGATTTCCAGCACATCGAGATCGGCGGCCTTCCAGCCGGCACGCTCGAGCGCGCGGCGCGACGCCGACACCGGCCCCATGCCCATGATGGCCGGGTCCAGGCCCGAACTCGCGTAACTCGCGATGCGTGCCAGGGGTTTGAGGCCCAACTGGTCGGCGCGTTTGGCGCTCATCACGACCACGCCCGCCGCACCGTCGTTCAACCCCGAGGCGTTGCCCGCCGTGACGCTGCCCGCCTTGTCGAACGCCGGGCGCAGGCCCGCCAGACCATCGGCAGTGCTCTTGCGGTTGATGAATTCATCGGCGGCGAAAACGATGGCGTCGCCCTTCTTCTGGGCGATGCTGAACGGCACGATTTCTTCCTTGAAGCGCCCCGCGTCTTGCGCCGCCGCGGCCTTTTGCTGCGACGCCAGCGCCAGTGCGTCCTGGTCGGCGCGGCTCACGCCGTACTTCTTGGCGACGTTTTCCGCCGTGACGCCCATGTGGTACTGGTTGTACACGTCCCACAAACCATCGCTGATCATCGAGTCGACCATCTTCCAGTCGCCCATGCGCGTGCCCTCGCGCGAGCCCATCAGCACGTGCGGCGAGAGGCTCATGCTCTCCTGGCCGCCGGCGATGACGATCTCCGCGTCTCCGTCGCGGATCGCCTGCGCGGCGAGCATCACCGCCTTCAGGCCCGAACCGCACACCTTGTTGATCGTCATCGCCGGCACGGCGTGCGGCAAGCCTGCCTTGATGGCCGCCTGGCGCGCCGGGTTCTGCCCGGTTCCGGCTTGCAGCACCTGGCCGAGGATGACTTCGCCGACCTGATCTGCGGTCAGCTTGGCGCGTTTCAGCAAGTCGACGATGACGGCTGCGCCCAATTCCGCGGCGGGCGTCTTGGCCAGCGCCCCACCGAACTTGCCCACGGCGGTGCGTGCGGCGGCGACGATCACGATTTCTTGCATGACATGCTCCTGGAAAAATCAAGCCTTCTGTTTGACGTAGCGGCCCGGCGCAGGTTCAATGCAGCGGTACTTGCGGCTGCCCTGGGAC
>JBEBHW010000509.1:0-3462 GCA_040081145.1 Burkholderiaceae bacterium | reverse complement strand
GCGTCCATCAGGCGGTGGTTCGTCACCACGGCGGTGCAGCCAAGCACCTGCGCTACGTCGAACCAGCCCGACCACAAGGTGTCGAGCAACAGCGCGCGCGGCAGTTCCGGTGCGGCCTCGCTGGCGCCTTGCAAAGCCTCGGGGCGAAACGAGCTGAGCAGCGGCTGCACGGGCTGACCGCCCCACAAGCGCGCCGCCTCGCGTGCGACCGCCTGGCCCGTCGCATCTTCCAAGCCAGGGGTCGGCTTGATTTCGATGTTCAGCGCGAAGCCGTTGCGAACGCAATAACGCGAGATCGCCGCGAGGCTCGGCAGCGGCTCGCCGGCAAAACCGCGGCTGTGCCAGCCGCCTGCGTCGAGCAACGCGAGGTCGCCCCAGTTGAGTTGGCCGGCAATACCGTCGCCCGAACTCGTGCGCTCCAAAGTGTCGTCGTGCAGCAAAAAAGGCACGCCGTCGGCGCTGAGTTTGACGTCGCACTCGAAAGCACGGTAGCCGTGCGACGCGCCCACCCGAAACGCCGCGAGTGTGTTCTCGGGCGCCAGCCTGCCCGCGCCGCGGTGCGCGATCCACAGCGGGTAGGGCCAGTCGGACGCGACCAGGGGCTGCTGCCGGGTCACTCGAATTCCCCGGCGCGGGTCGCGCGAAGCGGCGAAGTCCGAGCCATGTTCACCCCGTGATGCGTTGTTGGCTTGCCGGATCGAACCAGTGCAGGCGGTGCGGCGCGGCGTTCAGCGTCACGGTGGACCCGACCGTGGGCGGCACGCGCGTCGCGTCGATGCGCGCGGTGAACATCGCGTCGCCCAGTTTGCCGTAGACCAGGCGCTCGGCACCGAGCATCTCGACGACATCGACGCGCAATTGCCAGCCCGCCCCCGCCGCGGCGTGGTCGACGAGCTCGCAATGCTCGGGCCGCACACCCAGCAGCAACTCGCCCGAACGCGGCGCCGGCTTGGGCAGAGCCAGGGATTGGCCGCCCGTGAGGAACTGCAAACCCTCGCCGCGCCCGGCGATCAGGTTCATCGGCGGCGAGCCGATGAAGCTCGCGACGAAGGTCGTCGCCGGCGCCTGGTACACCTCTTCAGGCGTGCCGATCTGCTCCATGCGCCCGGCGTTCATCACGATCATGCGCTGCGCCAGCGTCATCGCCTCGACCTGGTCGTGCGTGACGAACAGCGACGTGACGCCGAGTTCGGCGTGCAGCTTCTGGATCTCCAGGCGCGTCTGCGCGCGCAGTTTCGCGTCGAGATTGGACAGCGGCTCGTCGAACAAGAACACCTGCGGCTGGCGCACGATGGCACGGCCCATTGCGACGCGCTGACGCTGGCCGCCGGACAGTTCGCGGGGCTTGCGCATCAGAAACGGCCCGATCTCGAGGATCTTCGCCGCCTTGGCCACACGCGTCTGGATTTCGGCGAGCGGCACCTTGGCGATCTTCAGGCCGTAGGCCATGTTGTCGAACACGCTCATGTGCGGATAGAGCGCGTAGTTCTGGAACACCATGGCGATGTCGCGCTCCGACGGTTCGATGTCGTTCACGATTCGCCCGGCAATCGAAATCTCGCCGCCGGAGACCTCTTCGAGGCCGGCGACCATGCGCAGCAGCGTGCTCTTGCCGCAACCCGACGGGCCGACGATGACGATGAATTCGCCATCAAGGATCTCGGCGCTCACGCCATGGATCACCGGGTTCGCCTTCGGCCCGGAGCCGTAGCGTTTGATCACGTTGCGAAGCGATATCGCGCCCATCGGTCTGGCCTCTTGTTGTTGTGGTTATTTCTCGCTGTCGACCAGGCCCTTGACGAACCAGCGCTGCATGAGCAGCACGACGAACGCCGGGGGCAGCATCGCGAGAATCGCGGTGGCCATGATGACGTTCCATTCGTTGGCCGCGTCGCCGCCGGCGAACATGCGCTTGATGCCCATCACGATGGGGTACATGCCCTCGTCGGTCGTGACGAGCAGCGGCCAGAGGTACTGGTTCCAGCCGTAGATGAACTGGATGACGAACAGCGCCGCGACGCTCGTCATCGACAGCGGCACGAGCACGTCCTTGAAAAAGCGCATCGGCCCGGCGCCGTCGATTCGCGCGGCTTCTACCAACTCGTCGGGCACGGTGAGGAAGAACTGGCGGAACAGGAACGTCGCCGTCGCCGAGGCGATCAGCGGCACCGTCAGCCCCGCATAGCTGTTCAGCATGTGCAGGTTGGACACGACTTCATACGTCGGGCCGATGCGCACCTCCACCGGCAGCATGAGCGTGATGAACACCATCCAGAAGCAGAGCGACCGTCCGGGAAAGCGGAAGTAGACGAAAGCGAACGCCGAGAGCAGCGAAATCGAGATCTTGCCGATGGAGATGACCATCGCGCTCACAAAACTGATCCAGAGCATCGGCGCGACGGCGGCGACCTTGCTGCCGTAACTCGTCTCGCCGCCGAACAGCGCGACGCGATACGTTTCCAGCATGTGCCCGCCCGGGGCCATCGACATCGGCACCTGCTGGACGATCTGCTGCGAGGTCTGCGTCGACGCGATGAGCGTCACATACACGGGGAAGGCGACGATGATCACGCCGATCAGCAGCACGGCGTGCGACAGCGCTCTTCCGATTCGGTCGCGTTCTACCATTTCAGTACTGAACCTTCTTCTCGACGTAGCGGAACTGCACGACGGTGAGTGCGATGACGATGATCATCAACACCACCGACTGCGCGGCAGAGCCGCCCATGTCGAGCGCCTTGAAGCCGTCGTAGTAGACCTTGTAGACGAGGATCGCGGTGTCCTTGCCCGGGCCACCGTTGGTCGCTGCATCGACGATGGCGAAGGTGTCGAAGAAGGCGTAGACGACGTTGATCACGAGCAGGAAGAACGTGGTGGGCGAGAGCAGCGGGAAGACGATGCTCCAGAAGCGCTTCCAGGGCCGCGCGCCGTCGATCGCCGCGGCTTCGATCAGGCTCTTCGGGATCGACTGCAAGCCGGCGAGGAAGAACAGGAAGTTGTAGGAAATCTGCTTCCACACCGCGGCCATCACGATCAGCGCCATCGCGTGATTGCCGTTGAGCAGATGGTTCCATTCGAACCCCAGTTCCCGCAACACGTAGCTGACGATGCCTACCGACGGCGCAAACATGAACAGCCAGAGCACCCCCGCCACCGCGGGCGCGACGGCGTAGGGCCAGATCAGCAGCGTCTTGTAGATCGACGCACCGCGCACCACGCGGTCCGCCATTACCGCGAGCAGCAGCGCGATCGACAGGCCACACACCGCCACCAGAATCGAAAAAACCGCGGTGGTCTTGAACGACGCGAGATACGTTTCGTCGGCCCAGAGCCGCGCGAAGTTTTGCCAGCCGACGAATTCAATCGAGGTACCGAACGCGTCTTGCTGGAGCACGCTCTGGTACAGCGCCTGCCCCGCCGGCCAGAAGAAAAACACGAGGATGACCGCCATCTGCGGCGCGA
>JBEBHW010000508.1:0-3464 GCA_040081145.1 Burkholderiaceae bacterium | reverse complement strand
GCGCCAGGCCCTCGGTGGGCTCGTCCATGACGAGCAATTTCGGCTCGAGCAGCAGCGCGCGGCCGATCGCGAGCATCTGCTGTTCGCCGCCCGAGAGCTGGGCGCCGCCGTGGCCCTTGCGCTCGGCCAGGCGCGGAAACATCGTGTAGATCCGCTCGACGTCGCGGCGCCGGCGCGCCACCAGGCGCAGTGTTTCGTCGACCGTCAGCGAAGGCCAGACGCGCCGCCCTTGCGGCACATAGGCGATGCCGCGGCGCGTGATCTGGTTCGGCGTGCGGCCGAGGATTTCTTCGCCGAGCAATTTCACGCTGCCGGTCGCCGGCACGAGGCCGGTGATGGCGTTGCACAGCGTCGTTTTGCCCATGCCGTTGCGCCCGACGATGCCCAGCACCCCCTGTTCGATGACGAGGCTCACACCCTGCAGCGCGTGCGCGCGGCCGTAGTAGACGTCCAGGCCGTCGACAGCGAGCACCGGCGTGCTGCGTTTCGCCTTGTCGGGGGCGCCGGCCATCAATGCTTGCCTCCCATGTAAATCGCCTGCACTTGCGAATCGTTTTCGATTTCGCTCGGCGAGCCGGTCTTCAGGACGCGGCCGTTGTGCAGCACGGTCACGCGCTCGACGACGCGCAGCGCGATGTCCAGGTCGTGTTCGATGAGCACGAAGCTCATGTGCGCCGGCAGCGAGCGCAATAGCGCGACGAGTTCGCGCCGTTCGGCAGGCGAGAGGCCGGCGGCGGGTTCGTCGAACAGAATCAGGCGCGGCGCACCTGCCAGGGCCATGCCGATCTCGAGCTGGCGCTGCTGGCCGTGCGCGAGGTTCGCGACGGTTTCGTTCGCGAGGTGCGTGAGGCGCACGCGATCCAGCAGGTCGTCCGTTGCCACGCTCGATGCGTGTGCGGTGCGCGCCGGCCAGAACGAAAACCGGCCGCTCGCCACACCGCGCACCGCGAGGAACAGGTTGTCGCGCACCGACAGGTCGCGAAACAGCAGCGACGATTGGTAGGTGCGGCGCAAGCCCTTGCGGATGCGCTCGTGCGGCGGCAGCAGCGTGATGTCTTCGCCGAAAAACTGAATGCGTCCGGCGCTGGGCGGGAAGTCGCCCGTGATGGTGTTGAACAGCGTCGTCTTGCCGGCGCCGTTCGAGCCGAGGATGGCGTACTTCTGCCCGGCGGCGACGCTGAGTGTCACGTCATCGACGGCGCGCAGTGCACCGAAGGCGCGCGTCACGTGGGTGAGCGTGAGCGCGTCGCCCGAAAGCAACTGCGCGCCCGCGCCCGCTTCGATCTGCGCCAGGCGGCGCGTACCCCGGCCGCCCTGGGCGGGCGGCCGGGTGCTCAGGCGCGAGATCGAAGCCATTCAGAGAGAGTCGACGCGTTGGCCCGCTTGGCCTACTTGCGGCAATCGGGAACGTCGCGCGAACCGAGACCCATCTTCTTGAACTCGGCTTCGGGCAGGCCCAGCGTCTGCGAGATGTCGGGCACCACCTTCACGACCTTGTTGAAGAACGAGCCGTCGGCCGCCTTCGTCACCTCGGTGATGTAGGTCGGGCCCACGCCGTTGCGGTTCGCGTCGATCTTCACGTCGCCCGCCGGGCCCTTGAAGTTCGTTTTTTGCAGCGCGTCGCGGTACGCCTTTTGCCCGCCCGACAAGTCACCCTTCACCGCGTCGAGCGCGTTCAGCGTCGCCATCGTGTTGATGTAGTAGAGGTAGGCGAACAGCGACGGGCTCGGGAAACCATCCTTGAACGACGCCTTGTAGTCGGCGACGAACTTCTTCCACTCGGGCGTGTCGATCGAATCGGCCATCGGGCCGGCAGACGCGGTGCCGAGCAGCGATTCGCGGCGCTTGCCTTTGTAGTTGAGCACCGTCTGATCCACCGCGATCGAGCCGCCGACCATCGGCTTGTTGCCGCCGGTCTGCTCGTATTGCGTCAGGAAGTTCACCGCGTCCGAGCCGCCGAGCACGACCAGCAGCGCGTCCACGCCCTTCGGGATTTTGGCGATCACCGACGCGTAGTCTTTCGTTCCCAGGGGCACCCACGCCTTGTCGACGACCTTGCCGCCCTTCGCGCAGTAGCTCGCCATGAAGCCCTGCACCTGCGAGTAAGGGAAGCCGTAGTCCTCGGCGATCAGGAACATCTTCTTGTAGCCCTTGGCGAGCGCGTGTTCGCCCAGGCCCACCATCCACTGCGCGCCTTCGGTGTTGAAGCGGTAGAAGTTGGGCGCCGGGTCGTTCAGCGTCGTGGCCTGCGCGCCCGACGAGCCGTTCACGAAGGTGATGCCCGGTTGCGTCTTGGCGTAGTTCTTCACCGCGATGCCTTCGTCGCCGGACAGCGGGCCGATCATGATCTGCACCTTGTCCTGCTCGACCGCCTTGCGCGTCGCCGCCACGGCCTTGTCGGGCGTGGCGTCGGACGACACCTTGACGAATTCGATCTTCTTGCCGCCGGCCATGCCGCCCTTGGCTTTCAGCGCCAGGTCGGCGCCGCGCATGCTGTCCTGCCCGGGCGCCGCGAACGGGCCCTCGAGCGTGGCGAGCACGCCGATCTTGAGCGTTTCCTGCGCCCAAGCCGAACCCAACATGGCCGCTGCCGCGGCGGCGCCGATCAGGGATCGGGCCCAAACTTTCTTCGACAGTTTCACTACGGTCTCCTTTGGTGGGAAGTTAGGGCCTGCCGCGCAGCGAACCGGGCGCGAAGCCTGGCCCACAGCCCGAGCAGGCCGTCGGGGGAAAACAGCACGATGGCGAGGAACACGCCGCCGATCACGAGGTTGAAGCGTTCGCGAAAACCGGGAACGAGGTCGATCGCGAAGTTCTGCAGCAGCACGAACACGAGCGCGCCGACGAACGCGCCGATCGGGTGTTTCATGCCGCCGAGCACGGCGATGATGAGAATATTGATCATCGCGCCGGTGTTCACGGTGCCGGGCGAGATGCGGTTGTTGTACCAGACCAGGAGCACACCGCCCACCGAAGCGAGCAGCCCGGCGAGCGCGTACGCGGCGACGCGGTGCGCCGTGACGTGGTAGCCCAGCGCCTGCATGCGCCGCGGGTTGTCGCGCACGCCTTGCAGCGCGATGCCGAACGGCGCACGGATCACGAGCTTGACGAGGAAGTATCCCGCCATCGCGCACGCCAGGGAGAGGAAGTAGAACGGAACCTGCTCGCGCCACTCGATGTCGGCGACGTTCGGCGCAAACACCTTGTTGAAACCCTGGAAGCCGTTGAACATCGTGTAGTTCTGCTGCGCGAGGTAGAAGAACGCGACGCCGATGGCGAGCGTGATCATGATCGTGTAGATACCTTCGGTGCGCACCGAGAGCCAGCCGACTGCCGCGGCGAAGAGCGTGGCGATCGACAGTGCCATCAGCACGCCGAGCCACCACGGCCAACCCAAGCTGATGAGCGGCACGCTGCTGCTGCCGAAGATCGCGACCCTGTAGCCGGCAACGCCCGCGACCGTC
>JBEBHW010000507.1:0-3468 GCA_040081145.1 Burkholderiaceae bacterium | reverse complement strand
GACAAGACGCATGCAACGATATTGAGCCCGCAGATGATCGAGCCGGGAATGCACATCAACGCCGTGGGCGGCGACTGCCCGGGCAAGACCGAGCTGCACCGAAGCGTGTTGGAGGCGGCGTCGGTGTTCGTCGAGTTCGAGCCGCAGACGCGAATCGAGGGCGACATTCAGCAGATGCCGGCCGACTTCCCGGTCACCGAGTTCTGGCGTGTGCTCTCCGCAGCGGCGCCGGGGCGCAGCAGCGACGCGCAAGTCACGGTGTTCGATTCGGTGGGCTTTGCCCTGGAAGATTTTTCTGCGCTCAGCTACATGCGCGACGCTGCGGTTGAGCTCGGCTTGGGTGAGCTCATCGAGCTCGTGCCCTTCGCCGAAGATCCGAAGAACCTGTTCGGCCTGTTGCGCGACGATTCCCGCGCCACGCCAGCGCAACACGCTGCGCTGCTGCGGCCGGCCGAAGTGTTAGCCTGAGGGCATGTCTGTTGCCGACTCCCCGCAGCGCAGCGACGCCCTGACGCCACTGCCCGAGCGCACCCTGCTGCGCGCGCGACTGAGTGCGCTGACGCGCGCCGCCGAGACTGAGCTGCTTCCCGGGCTTGTCGACGAGGCGCGTTTGAGCGCCGATCAGGCGCAGGCCGTGCACGCCATGGCGCTGCGCGTCGCGCGGGGCGTGCGCGAACGCAGCCGCGGCGCCGGCCGCGCCGGGTTGGTGCAAGGCCTGCTGCAGGAATTTGCGCTGAGCTCGCAAGAGGGCGTGGCGCTGATGTGCCTGGCCGAGGCGCTGCTGCGAATTCCCGATCATGCGACGCGCGATGCGCTGATCCGCGACAAGATCGCTCCGGGCAACTGGCAGCAGCACCTGGGTCAAAGCCCGTCGCTGTTCGTCAACGCCGCCGCGTGGGGCCTGCTGCTCACCGGCAAACTCGTCGCCACGCACAGCGACGACGGTTTGACGGCGACGCTGCGCCGCGTCGTCGCGCGCGGCGGCGAGCCGCTCGTGCGCAAGGGCGTGGACATGGCGATGCGCCTGATGGGCGAGCAGTTCGTTACGGGCGAGAGCATCGAACAGGCGCTCGCGAACTCGCGAGAGCGCGAGGCGCAAGGGTTTCGCTATTCGTACGACATGCTGGGCGAGGCCGCGCTGACTGCCACTGACGCGCAGCGCTACCTCGACGCCTACGAACAGGCGATCCACGCCATCGGCGCGGCCGCGGCCGGGCGCGGCATCGTGATGGGCCCGGGGATCTCGATCAAACTCTCGGCGCTGCACCCGCGCTATGCGCGTGCCCAGGTTGAACGCGTCATGACCGAGCTGGCGCCGCGCGTCGTGCAACTTGCGTTGCTGGCGCGGCGCTACGACATCGGCTTGAACATCGACGCGGAAGAGTCGGAGCGTCTCGAGCTTTCGCTGGACCTGCTGGAGCGGCTTTGTTTCGAGCCCCAGTTGCGCGGCTGGAACGGCATCGGCTTCGTGCTTCAGGCGTACCAGAAGCGCTGCCCGGCGCTCGTCGATTTCCTCGTCGACCTGGGCCGGCGCAGCTCGCACCGCCTCATGGTGCGCTTGGTGAAGGGCGCCTACTGGGACAGCGAAATCAAACGCGCCCAGCAGGACGGTCTGGACGGCTACCCCGTGTACACGCGCAAGGCCTACACCGACGTCGCCTACCTCGCGTGCGCGCGCAAGCTGCTCGCCGCGCCCGACGCCGTGTTCCCGCAGTTCGCGACGCACAACGCGCACACCATGGCCGCAGTCCAGGCGCTTGCCGGGCCCGGCTATCACCCGGACCAGTACGAGTTCCAGTGCCTGCACGGCATGGGCGAGCCGCTTTACGAGCAGATGCTGGAGCGGCCGTGCCGAATCTACGCGCCGGTGGGAACGCACGAAACGCTGCTCGCCTACCTGGTGCGGCGCCTGTTGGAAAACGGTGCCAACACGTCGTTCGTGAACCGCATTGCCGATCCGAACGTCGCGCTCGAAGACCTGGTCGAAGACCCTGGCGTGAGCGTCGCCGCGTTCGCCGCTCGCGAAGGCGTGCTGGGCGCGCCGCACCCGGCGATTGCCTTGCCGCGCGATTTGCAAAGCCCCGCGCGCGCCAATTCGCGTGGCCTGGACCTCGCTGACGAATCAACGCTGGCGGCATTGGCGCAGCACTTTGCCGTCGCGGCCGGCAAGGCCTGGAGCGCCGCGCCGATGCTTGCGCGAAGCACGCCCGAAGGGCCGTGGCATCCGGTTCTGAACCCGGCCGATGCGGGCGACACCGTCGGCCAGGTGCAAGACGCGACCGTGGCCGACGTGCAGGCCGCCGTGACCGCGGCAACCTTGGCGGCAGCCGGCTGGGCGGCCACCGCGCCGGCGCAGCGCGCTGCGCGCCTGGACGCTGCTGCCGCGCGGCTCGAAGCCGACACGGCGGCGCTGATTCCCCTGCTCGTTCGTGAAGCCGGCAAGACCTGCGCGAATGCGCTCGCCGAAGTGCGCGAGGCGGTCGACTTCCTGCGCTACTACGCGGCGCAGGTGCGGCGCGATTTCGACAATGCGAGCCACGTGCCGCTCGGGCCCGTGGCGTGCATCAGCCCGTGGAACTTTCCGCTGGCCATCTTCACGGGCCAGGTGGCCGCGGCGCTCGCCGCCGGCAATGTGGTTCTGGCCAAACCGGCCGAGCAGACGCCGCTGATCGCCGCGGCGGCCGTGCAAGCCTTGCACGCCGCCGGAATTCCCCCCGGCGCCTTGCAGTTGTTGCCCGGGCCTGGGGAAACCGTTGGGGCGGCGCTGGTGCGCGACCCGCGCGTGCAAGGCGTGCTCTTCACCGGTTCCACCGACGTGGCGCGGCTGCTGCAATCCGTCTTGAGCGAGCGCCTCACTGCGCATGGCCAGCCCGTGCCCCTGATCGCCGAAACCGGCGGCCAGAACGCGCTCATCGTCGACTCTTCGGCGCTCGTCGAGCAGGCCGTGTCCGACATCGTCGGCTCGGCTTTCGACAGCGCCGGCCAGCGCTGTTCAGCGTTGCGCCTGCTGTGCGTGCAAGACGACGTCGCCGAGCGTTTGCTCGAGATGCTGCGCGGGGCGGTGCAGGAACTTCGCATCGGCGACCCGCGCCGGCTCTGCACCGACGTCGGCCCGGTGATCGACGCACAGGCGCGCGACGCCATCGAGCGCCACGTCGAGGCGCTGCGCAAGCGCGGCCGCGGTGTCTGGCGGGCAGCGCTGGGCAATGCTGGCCCCGGCGGCGGTTCCAGTGCGGCGACCGGCCACTTTGTCGCTCCCACCGTCATTGAGCTCGATGACATCGGCGAGCTCGAATCCGAAGTCTTCGGACCGGTCTTGCACGTGCTGCGCTTCGCGCGCGAACAGCTCGCCCAGACTCTGCAGGCGATCAACGCCACCGGCTACGGCCTGACGCAAGGCGTGCACACGCGCATCGACGAGACGGTGGCCCAGGGCGTGGGCGCGGCGCGCGCCGGCAACGTGTACGT
>JBEBHW010000506.1:0-3470 GCA_040081145.1 Burkholderiaceae bacterium | reverse complement strand
TCTCATACGATCGAACGCGAATTCGTTTCAGACACGCAATTCGAAATTCGCGCTGCCCGCACTTCGGCCATTGATGCGCAGGGCTATCGTGTGGGTCCCCGCGTGGTAGCGCCGTGTCGTGACGACGCGCAGCGAATGGCTCTTGCGCAATTCGCGCACTTCGTTCGCGCCGAGGTCGAGGGTCCAGCCCTTGAAGACCTTCGCCGTGGTCTGGCCATTCGCCTTGACGTGGTGCACCGCGTAATCGATCGCGAGTTTCTGGGCGCGTGCGGCGCTTGACTGCAAGGTCAACTGCAATTCGATTGAATCGCCGAGCAGCACGCGGCGCTTCGAGAGCTTGAAGCGCACATCGCCTCGATACGGCTTGGCGAGTCCCCAGGCTTTCATGATGCGGGGGTCGCCGTTCTTGATGAGCGTGCGACAGGCATGCTTGAGCAGCGCCTTGCGCTGTGCTGGCGCATCGGGCAGGTGACGCTCGACCCACTGCGCGACGACATCGGGGTGGTCTTTCGCGATGTCGTTCAGGTGGTTCGCGACGCTGCGCCGCACGTACTCGCTCGGGTCGTCTTGCAGCGCGAGAAGCAAGGGCAGGGTGGGCGTGGGATCGGCGATCAGGCCCCTGAGCTGCATGCCCCAAGGCAGGCGCGGCCGGCTGCCTTCGCTGACCAGGCGGCGCACGTGGGCGCTGCGGTCGCGTGTCCATTCTTCCAGCGTCGCGAAGGTCAGCGCCGGATGTTGCACGATGAAGGGGCGGATCGCGAACTCCGCCGTGGAGCGCTGCGTCAACGCGTGCAGTGTGCGCAAGGCGCGTTCAGGCATGCCCAGGCCGCAGCGCGCGACGAATTCACCGAGCGGCCAGATCGCCCAGCTGGCCAGGCCTTCGTCCGGATTGCGGGGTTGATCGGGCGCTGCGTCATCGGCCACCGGCGCGAGGCTGGCTTCGATCACCTCGGCGGCGTGCGCAAATTCTTGCGGCAGGAAGGCTTCGAGCGCGAGGCTCAGGTGCATCACCCGAGCCTTCAGTTCCAGCTCGGCCAGGCCGTCACTTGCGTGCGACTCGAAGGCCTTGCGCGGGAACGCCGGCCACGCGCGGTGCAGGTGGCGCGACGTGTCGCGCACCGTCTGCACGTTGATGAAGTTCTTGAACGGCTCCATTGCCGCCCGATCTTCAGGCCGCGAGCAACTGCCTCAACACATACGGCAAGATGCCGCCGTGCGCGTAGTAGTCGACTTCGATCGCGGTGTCGATGCGCAGCACGACCGGCACTTCGCGGCGCGCGCCGTAGGCCGAGGTGATGATGAGCAGGGCGTCGCTTTGCGGCTTGATCTCGGCGTCGAGTTTCACGTCGATCGTTTCGTCGCCTTTCAAACCCAGGCTCTCCCACGTTGCGCCACCCTTGAACTGCAGCGGCAACACGCCCATGCCGATCAAATTGCTGCGGTGGATGCGCTCGAAGCTCTTCGCGATGACGGCCTTGATGCCCAGCAACTGCGTGCCTTTCGCAGCCCAGTCGCGCGACGAGCCGGTGCCGTATTCCTCGCCCGCGAACACGACGGTGGGAACGCCTGCCTGCACGTACTTCATCGCCGCGTCGTAGATCGGCAACTTCGAGTTCTGGTCGGGGCCGGGCAACTGGTAGAGCGTGTAGCCGCCTTCTTCGCGCGAGCCGTCGGGCAGCGCCGGCAACATCAGGTTCTTGATGCGCACGTTGGCAAAGGTGCCGCGCATCATCACGTCGTGGTTGCCGCGGCGCGCGCCGTAGCTGTTGAAGTCGGCTTTCAGGACGCCGTTGGCCAACAAGTACTTGCCGGCAGGTGTCGTGTCTTTGAACGAGCCCGCGGGCGAGATGTGGTCCGTCGTGATCGAGTCGCCGAACAGGCCCATGATGCGCGCGCCGCGCACGCCCGGGTCGACCGCGGGCGGCTCCATCGTGAAGCCCTTGAAGAACGGCGGCTCGGCGATGTAGGTGCTCTTCGGCCAGGTGTAGACGTTGCCCTTTTCGCCGGCAATGCGCTCCCACAGTTCGCCCGGCTCGCTCTTCACCTTGTCGTAGTTCGCCTTGAACGCGCGTCCGTCCATGGCGTGTTTCATGAGCTTGTGAATCTCGTCGCTGCTCGGCCAGATGTCGCCGAGGTAAACGTCGCGCCCGCCCGTGCCCTTGCCCACCGGCTCCGTCATCAAGTCCCTGCTCACCGTGCCGGCGATCGCGTAGGCGACGACGAGCGGCGGCGAGGCGAGGAAGTTGGCCTTGAGGTTCGGGTGGATGCGCGCTTCGAAATTGCGGTTGCCCGAGAGTACGGCGGCGCAGATCAGATCGTTCTTCGTGATCGCTTCATTGATCGGGCCGGTCAGGTCGCCCGCGTTGCCGATGCACGTCGTGCAGCCGTACGCCGCCACGCTGAAGCCGAGTTTCTCCAGGTAAGGCAGCAGGCCGGCCTTGGTGAGGTACTCGGTGACGATTCGCGAGCCTGGGGCGAGCGAGGTCTTGATGTGCTTCTTCACCGTGAGGCCGGCTTCGACGGCCTTCTTAGCGACCAAGCCCGCGGCGAGCAACACGCCGGGATTGGACGTGTTCGTGCACGACGTGATCGCCGCGATCAACACATCGCCGTTGCGCAGTTCCAGGCCCTCGCTCGTCGTGAACGCCTGATTCAATTTTTCGGCGGGCTGGTTGAAGCCGTTGTCGGCAGCGCCTTTGCTGTACAGCGAGGCGAACTGCTTTTTCACCTTGCCGAGCTCAATCCGGTCTTGTGGGCGCTTCGGTCCCGAGAGGCTGGGTGTCACCGTGCCCAGGTCGAGCGTCACGACTTGGCTGTAGTGGATGTCGCCTGCCAATGGCACGCCGAACATGTGCTGCGCCTTGAAGTAGGCCTCGAAGGCTTCGATTTCCTCTTGCGTGCGACCTGTGCCCTGGAAGTACTCGATCGTCTTTTCGTCGACCGGGAAAAAACCCATCGTCGCGCCGTATTCGGGTGCCATGTTGCCAATCGTCGCGCGGTCGGGCAGGGCGAGGGTGCGCGTGCCTTCGCCGAAGAACTCGACGAACTTGCCGACGACTTTTTGCTTGCGCAGGATTTCGGTGACGGTGAGAACGAGGTCGGTCGCGGTCACGCCTTCGCGCAGCTTGCCGGTGAGCTCCATGCCCACCACGTCGGGCGTCAGGAAGTACACCGGTTGGCCGAGCATGCCGGCTTCCGCTTCGATGCCGCCCACACCCCAGGCGACGACGCCGATGCCGTTGATCATCGTCGTGTGGCTGTCGGTGCCGACCAGCGAGTCGGGGTAGTAGACGCGGTCTTGCGTCTTGTGCACGCCGCGCGCCAGGTACTCGAGGTTCACCTGGTGCACGATGCCGAAGCCCGGCGGCACCACGCCGAAGGTGTCGAACGCGCCCATGCCCCACTTCATGAACTGGTAGCGCTCCTGGTTGCGCGAGAACTCGAGCTTCATGTTGAGGTCCAGCGCCTCG
>JBEBHW010000505.1:0-3471 GCA_040081145.1 Burkholderiaceae bacterium | reverse complement strand
GGGCGGGAATTCGTCCCGGAATCAGGACCTGGTTCACCTGGGGCGACGCCGACACGCATAACAGTATCATCGATGTGCCCCTGCTCACCGGCCGCCCGACGCCACCCATGGACGCATACTCCGGAACCAAACCCGTCACCGAGCAGCACGCCTTTGACGTCGGCGTGCTGCGCGACTACCTGCGCGAGCGCCTCGAAGGCTTCAACGGCAGCCTGCACGTCGAACAGTTCAAGGGCGGTCAGTCGAACCCGACGTTCAAGCTGATCACGCCGGAGTGTGCGTACGTGATGCGCACGAAACCCGGGCCCGCCGCCAAGCTCTTGCCTTCGGCGCACGCGATCGAGCGCGAGTACAAGGTGATGCACGCATTGGCCGGGAGCAGCGTTCCCGTGCCGCGCATGCACCTGCTTTGCGAAGACGAAGCGGTGATCGGCCGTGCCTTCTTCGTCATGGAGTTCGTGCAGGGCCGCGTCTTGTGGGACCAGTCCTTGGCCGACAGCGACAAGGCCACGCGCAGCGCGATCTACGATGCAATGAACCGCGTCATCGCGGCGCTGCACAGCGTCGATTTCGCCGCCATCGGCCTGGCCGACTACGGCAAGCCCGGCAACTATTTCGAGCGCCAGATCGCGCGCTGGAGCAAGCAGTACACGGCGTCGATCACCGAGCCCATCGAAGCGATGGACCGGCTCATGGCGTGGCTGCCGGCAAACATTCCCGCGAGTGCCCGCGACGCGAGCCAGGTGGGCATCGTGCACGGCGACTACCGTCTGGACAACATGGTGTTCCACGCCACCGAGCCGCGCATCGCCGCCGTGCTCGACTGGGAGCTCTCCACGATCGGCCACCCGCTCGCGGATTTCAGCTACCACTGCATGTCGTGGCACATCGAGCCGGGAACGTTTCGCGGCATCGGCGGCCTGGACTACGCAGCCTTGGGCATTCCCACCGAGCGCGAGTACGTGCAGCGCTACTGCGAACGCACCGGCCGCGTCGCGCCGGGCGGCGCGATCGACACGGTGCTGGCCGACTGGAATTTCTACATGGCCTACAACCTGTTCCGCATGGCCGGCATCCTGCAAGGCATTGCGCGGCGCGTCGTCGACGGCACGGCGGCGAGCACGCAGGCGCGGGTCTCCGCAGCCGGGGCGCGGCCGCTCGCCGAAATGGGCTGGAAAGTCGCGCAACAGTAATCGCCTCGGGGCCGCGCCCGGCTCTTCTCTTCCTGCGCGCAAGCGCGCCACCTGAAAGGCCCGACATGGACTTCAGCTACTCCCCTCGCACCGAAGCCCTGCGCAAACAGCTGTTGCGCTTCATGGACGAGCACATCTATCCGAACGAGCCGAACATCGTTGCCGAAATCGAGGCGAACACGCTCGCGGGAAAACGCTGGACGCCGCTCGACACGATCGAAAAGCTCAAGCCCAAGGCGCGCGCGCAAGGCCTGTGGAACCTGTTCCTTCCGCCCAGCGCCGACGGCGCCCGGGCCGGCAGCGGCAGCAGCCACGCAAGCGCAGCGACGGGCCTGAGCAACCAGGACTACGCGCCCCTGGCCGAAATCATGGGCCGCGTGCCGTGGTGCAGCGAAGTCTTCAACTGCTCGGCGCCCGACACCGGCAACATGGAGACGATCGAGCGCTACGGCGCTGCGCAGCACAAGCGCGAGTGGCTCGAGCCGCTGCTGGACGGCAAGATCCGCAGCGCCTTCGCGATGACGGAGCCCGCAGTCGCATCCTCCGACGCGACGAACATCGAAGCGCGCATCGTTCGCGACGGCGATCATTACGTGATCAACGGCCACAAGTGGTGGACGTCCGGCGCAGGCGATCCGCGCTGCAAGGTCTACATCTTCATGGGCAAGACCGACCCGGACGCGCCGCGCCACTCGCAACAATCGATGATCCTGGTTCCCGCCGATGCGCCCGGGATCAAGGTGCTGCGCGCGCTGCAGGTCTTCGGCTACGACGACGCACCGCACGGCCATATGGAAGTGCGCTTCGAGAATGTGCGCGTGCCTGCGTCGAACATCCTGCTCGGCGAAGGCCGCGGCTTCGAGATCGCGCAGGGGCGCCTCGGTCCAGGGCGAATCCACCACTGCATGCGCCTGGTCGGCCTGGCGGAACGCTCGCTCGAGCTGATGTGCCAGCGCGCGACACGGCGCGTCGCCTTCGGCAAGCCGGTGAGCGACCAAGGCGTGACGCGCGAGCGCATCGCCGAGGCGCGCTGCATGATCGAGCAGGCACGGTTGCTCACGCTCAAGGCGGCGTGGATGATGGACGTGGCGGGCAACAAGACGGCGAAGGCCGAAATCGCGATGATCAAAGTCGTCGCGCCCAACATGGCCGGCAAGGTCATCGACTGGGCGATGCAGGTGTACGGCGGCGCAGCGATGTGCCAGGACACGCCCCTGGCCTACTTCTTCACCGCCGCCCGTACCCTGCGCTTTGCCGACGGCCCCGACGAGGTGCACCGCAACGCGATCGCCAAGATGGAACTTGGCCGGCACGCCTGAGAATAGTCACGACCCACCGAAGCGTCTACAGAGGCGCAGCTTCGTTGGATTTCGCGTTTCACCGAATACGAATTGGCGGCAGCAACGGGCCGATCGCCGTCGCCCTATCTCATTCAGTCGAATGCGAATTCGGTTCAGTCGGTGGCTTGGCTCGCCGCCGTCTCGAACAAGGTGATCGCCGCGCTCAGAAACGGCGACGCCACGTCCGACAGCTCCAGGCGCATCGCGATCCGGCCGCGCGAGACGGTCATTACGAACGGCGGGTCGCCCACCATCAGCGTGCCGGTGGCGCGCTCGAGCAGCTTGGCCAGCGCCCCCTCGATCCACAGGCTGGCTTTGGCCGGAGAATTGGCCACCGCACCGAAGTGCGCCGCCACGCCCGGAACGGCCGCGAGGTCGACCTTGGCGAACATCACCAGCCAGCGCATTTCTTCGGGCGACGAGTCGTCGATCTGCGTCTGCATGTTCTGCGTGAACTGCGCGTACGCCTGCTGCTCCAGCGCCTTCATCAGCGGCGCGGACATGAGCATCATGTGCAAGTCCGGGTGGATGCCGGGCTGCATTTGCATGCGCAGCTCATGACCCCGAATGAACGGCCGCAGTGCCGGCGCCCATTCGAGCTGCCAGGGCTGGCCCTCGAACTCGCCGTCCAGGGCAAAACCCTGTTCCATCGGCGCGAAGCGGTAGCCGCGCTTTTTTGCCCACGCGGTGATCTCGGCTACGTCGGCACCCTGGCCCGGGACGGTGAACAGACGCTTGAACGATTCGAGCATGAGGCGCTCCACTCGAGAATTGCACTAGAGTCCTGCCCCACGCAACGGCTTGGAGCCAAACCACATGATCGAAGTGTATTCGTGGGCCACCCCGAATGGCCACAAGGTCCACATCATGCTCGAGGAGTGCGGCCTGAAATACCGGGCGCACCCCGTTGACATCGGCAAGGGCGAGCAATTCGCGCC
>JBEBHW010000504.1:0-3487 GCA_040081145.1 Burkholderiaceae bacterium | reverse complement strand
TCATCGACACGCGCGAGAAGGCGCCCGCCGGCGCCACGCCCACCATGTTCGTCGGCGTACCGAATTCGAGCCTGCAAGGTGTGGCGGTGGGCGTTCCGGGCATGGTGCACGGCACGGCACGCGCGGTGCGCAAGTACGGAAAGCTCGATCTGGACGACGTGCTGCGGCCGGCGATCAAGCTGGCCGACGAAGGCTTCGCGGCGACGCCGCGCTACGCCGCGGTGAGCTGCAACGCGCGCTCGCAGAACTCGCCCGAATCGGCAGCGATCTTCTGCCCGGGCGGGGGCAACGTGGGGCCGGTGGTTGGCTCGCTGGTGCAAAACAAGCCGCTCGCCCACACCTTGCGTCTGATCGCGCGCCACGGCCCGGACTGCTTCTACAAATACATTCCCGAGAAGGGCTGCGACATCGCCAAGGGCGTCGTCGAAGGGCAGAAGTTCAACCGCCCACAGGCGCCAGGCGGCAAGGGCGGCACGATGACGTACGCCGACCTGGAAAACTACCGCGCGATCGAGCGCGCGCCGATCGAAGGCATGTACCGCGGCTACCAGATCAAGTCGACGATGCCGCCCTCTTCCGGCGGCCTCACGTTGATCCAGATGCTGCAGATGCTGGAGCGCTTTCCCCTGGGTGACGCGAGCCAGGGCTACGGCTTTGGCAGCACCAAGACCGTCAACGTGATGGCCGACGCAATGCGCCTGGCATTTGCCGACCGCGGCAACTGGATGGGTGACTCCGATTTCGTCTCGATCCCGATGAAAGGCCTGTTGAACCCCCGCTACACCGGACTGCGCGGCGCAGCCATCGTTCCCGGAGCACGCATCACCCCGAACCCGGTGCCCGGCGACCCGCGGCCCTACGAGATCGCAGGCCTGCAGACCGGAACGCGCCTGGCAGTCGCCGAGCCGGTGACGGGCCCGGGCGAAACGACGACGCACTTCGTCGTTGCCGACCGCTGGGGCAATATGGTGTCGTACACCAACACCATCGAGTCGTCGCACGGCATTGGCGTGTTCGCCGGCTACACCCAGGACGACGGCACGTTCAAGAGCCACGGCTTTCTGCTGAACAACGAGCTCACCGACTTCAACACCACGCCGAGCACGAATGTCTTCACCGGCAGCGCCGGCTTCAACGACGTGCAGCCCGCCAAGCGCCCGCGCAGCAGCATGAACCCGACGATGATCTTCACGCCCAGTGGCGACCCGCTCATCGCCTACGGCTCACCCGGCGGCGCGACGATCATCAACTCGGTGCTCAACGTGACGCTGAACCTGATCGACCACAAGATGAACCTGCAAGACGCGATCAATGCGCCGCGCGTGTCGATCACGAGTGCGACGAGCGCAATCTCGCGCGACGCCGGCATTCCGCCCGCGGCTGGCATCCCGCAGGCGACCGTCGACGGCCTGGTTGCCCTCGGCTACACCGTGGGCGCCCCCGCCGACATCGGCTCGGTGCAAGCGGTTCTGATCGACCCACGCAGCGGTCGCCAGTACGGCGCTGCGGATGCAAGGCGCGAGGGCACGGTGATCGGCTTGCCGCGGGCACAACACCGGAAAGACGATTGATCGGAGCGCCTCGCCGGCTCGCTCAGGTTCAGGCCGGCGCAGGGTGGCGCCGCCGCCCCACCAGCTTCTGAAACCGCTGCACGACGTCGTCGACATAGGTGAACAGCACCGGAATCACGAGCAAGCTCAAAAACGTGCTCGTGATCAAGCCACCGATGACGACGATCGCCATCGGTGCCCGAAAACTCGGATCCGTGCCGAAGCCGATGGCGATGGGCAACATGCCCGCGCCCATCGCGACCGTCGTCATGACGATCGGCCGTGCGCGTTTGTGGCACGCATCGAGCAGCGCCTCCATGCGACTCATGCCACGGTCTCTGCGCGCCATGATCGCGTACTCGATGAGCAGGATCGAGTTCTTTGTTGCAATCCCCATCAGCATGATGAGGCCGATCATGGAGGGCATCGACAGCGCCGTGTGCGTGATGAACAGCGCGAGGAACGCACCCGGAATCGACAACACGAGTGCCATGAGGACCGTCACCGGTTGCATGAAGTCCTTGAACAGCAGCACGAGCACGATGTAGATGCACAGGATGCCCGTGGCCATGGCCAGGCCGAAGCTCTCGAACAGCTCGGCCATCGCTTCGGCGTCGCCTATCGTCGTTTGCGTCACGCCGGGAGGCAACTGCGCGAGGCTCGGCAGCGCCAGCGCGCGCTCCTGCACTTCGCCGAGCGGCTGCTGGTTCAACTCGACCTCGAAGTTGATGTTGCGCAGGCGGTCGTAGCGGTCGATTTCGGCCGGCCCGCTGTCCAGCGTGAGCGTCGCCACGTTGCCGAGCATCACCGGGCCGCGTGCGCCCGGCACGGGCAGCTTTGAAAGCAGCTCGATATCGGCGCGCGCCACGTCGGCGAGTTTCACGACGACGGGAATCTGCCGCTGGCTCAGGTTCAGCTTGGCCAGCGCCTGTTCATAGTCGCCCGCGGTGGCGATGCGCAGCGTGTCGGCAATCGCCGCCGAGCTCACGCCCAGGTCCGCGGCGCGTGCGAAGTCGGGGCGCACGATGAGCTCGGGGCGCGTCAGGCTCGAACTCGACGTGACGCCGCCGATTCCCGGAATCGTGCGCAGCTCCTGCTCGACCTTGCGGCCGTGCTGAGCGAGGACGCGGCCGTCTTCGCCGGCGAGAACAAGAATGTATTTTTCACTCGACGCGCCGAACCCGACCTTGATCCGCGCCCCCGGCACCTGCGCCAGAAGCTCGCGCAGTTCGGTCTCGATGACCTGCTTGCTCACGCCCTTGCGCTGATCGCGCGGCGTCATGTTGATCGTGAGCGTCGCCTTGCGCACTTCCGCTGCGCCGCTCGGGATGAACGGGTCCGAGCCGGTGCGCCCGCCGCCCACCGCGGTGTAGATCAGTTTCACGTGCGGGTGCGCGGCAACAATCTTGCGCGCCTGCTCGGCCAGCGCAACCGTATGCGCGAGCGTCGCCCCCGGCGGCAACGAGATCGAGACCTGCGTCTGGCTCAAGTCGTCGGGCGGGATGAAGCCGGTGGGCAACAGCGGCACGAGTGCAAACGAGCCAACCAGAAAAACAATCGCCGCGAGCGAGGTCCAGATGCGGTGCTTCAGGCACCACGCAACCCAGCGCATGTACCAGTTCATCCAACCCGGCTCGGCGTGGTCCTTCTTCGGCGCTTTGAGCAGGTAGGCCGCCATCATCGGCGTGAGCATGCGCGCGACGACGAGCGAGAAAAACACGGCGATCGCCGCGGTCCAGCCGAACTGCACAAAAAACTTGCCCGGCACGCCGGCCATGAACGCGGTGGGCAGGAACACGGCAATGAGCGTGAACGTCGTCGCGATCACCGCCAGGCCAATCTCATCTGCCGCGTCCATGGCGGCCTGGAACGGCGTCTTGCCCATGCGCAAGTGGCGCATGATGTTTTCGATTTCGACGATCGCGTCGTCCACCAGA
>JBEBHW010000503.1:0-3489 GCA_040081145.1 Burkholderiaceae bacterium | reverse complement strand
ATGGCGCTGTTCCCCGTGCTCGAGCCCGCACTCAAGACGGAAGACGGCCGCGAAGCGCTGAACCCCGACGGGCTGATTCCGACCGTCGTGCGCGAACTGAAGAAGCGCTTTCCGGAACTGGGCCTGATGACCGACGTCGCGCTGGACCCGTTCACGACGCACGGCCAGGACGGCCTGTTGGATGCCACCGGCTACATCGTCAACGACGAAACCGTCGCGGTGCTGACCCGGCAGGCGCTGGTCCAGGCCGGGTGCGGCGTTGACATCGTCGCGCCGAGCGACATGATGGACGGGCGCATCGGCGCGATCCGCCAGGCGCTCGAAGCCAAAGGCCACATCCACACCAAGATCATGGCGTACAGCGCGAAGTACGCGAGCGCCTTCTACGGGCCGTTTCGCGACGCCGTCGGCTCGGCCGGGAACCTGGGCAAGAGCAACAAAAAGGTCTACCAGATGGACCCGGGCAACAGCGACGAGGCGCTGCGCGAAGTCGCGCTCGACCTGGCCGAAGGCGCCGACATGGTGATGGTCAAGCCCGGAATGCCGTACCTCGACATCGTGCGCCGCGTCAAGGATGAGTTCCGTGTGCCCACTTTCGCCTACCAGGTGAGCGGGGAGTACGCGATGCTCAAAGCTGCCGCGGCGAACGGCTGGCTCGACCACGACGCCGTGATGATGGAAAGCCTGCTCGCCTTCAAGCGCGCCGGCGCCGACGGCGTGCTAACCTACTTTGCGCTGGACGCGGCGCGCCTGCTCAAGTCGGCTTGAGGAGCGGCGGGCCGCCTGGCGCAAGCTGGCCATCGCGCCCTGGCACGAATCCTCTCGGAGAGACGCCAACGCCGCAGCAGCCCGGGCGACGTCAATACGGATCGCCGAACCCCAGCCGCTTCAGGATCGCGCTTTCCTGAGCCTCCATGTCGCGCGCCGTCGAATCGTCCTGGTGGTCCAGCCCTTGCGCGTGCAGCGCGCCGTGCACGAGCAGGTGCGCATAGTGCGCCTGCGGATCGATGCCCAATTCGGCAGCCTCGCGCCGGATCACGGGGCAGCACAGCACGAGGTCGGCGACCACTTTGGGCTGCTGCACGTAGTCGAAGGTGAGCACGTTCGTCGCATGGTCGGCGCCGCGGTAGTCGTGGTTCAGATTGCGCGCTTCGATCACGTCGACACAGCGCACCGTGATCTCGGCCGGTCGGTCCAGCGCAGTCGCCAACCAGCGCCTGACCTTGTGGCGTGGCAGCAGGGCCCGATCGCTCGCATCGGCGAATTGCAGCGACAGCGTCAGCGCGGGCCGGGGCATGGGGCTTCTCAAGTCGGGTCGGCGCGCGCCGCGTCGTAGGCCTCGACGATGCGCGCCACGAGCGGGTGCCGGATCACGTCGGCCGAGGTGAACCAGGTCGTCGCGATGCCGCCCACCGGGCGCAATACGCGTTCCGCGTCGACCAGGCCGCTCAACTGGGTGCGCGGCAAGTCGATCTGGCTCACGTCGCCGGTGACCACGCACTTGCTGCCAAAACCGATGCGCGTCAGGCACATCTTCATTTGCTCGGGCGTCGTGTTCTGTGCCTCGTCAAGGATGATGAAGGCGTTGTTCAGCGTGCGCCCGCGCATGAAGGCGAGCGGCGCGACTTCGATGCTGCCTTTTTCGAAGGCGCGCGTCACCTTGTCCACGCCCATCAAATCGTAGAGCGCGTCGTAGAGCGGGCGCAGGTAGGGATCGACCTTTTGCGCCAGGTCGCCGGGCAGAAAGCCGAGCCGCTCGCCGGCCTCCACGGCCGGGCGCGTCAGCACGATGCGCTGCACGCTGCTGCGTGCGAGCGCGTCGACGGCGCAGGCGACGGCGAGAAAGGTCTTGCCGGTGCCGGCCGGGCCGATGCCGAAGGTGACATCGTGGTCCAGGATGTTGCGCAAGTACGCCTGCTGGTTCGGCGTGCGACCGGTCAGGTCAGGACGGCGCGTTTGCAGCACGATCTCGTCGGACGCTGCAGGGTCGCCCGGTTTCGCCTCGGAGTCCGCCACGGGCCGGCGCTTGGCCACCGGCAGGCGCAAGTCGCCTTGCGCTTGCACCAAGGCCAGCTGCAACTGCTCGCCGGAAATCGAGCGGCGCGCGCGCTCGTAGAGCGACTGCAGCAGGACGATGGCGCGCTCGGCGTGGGCTTGCCTGCCTTCGATGCTGAACGTCGAATTGCGCCGCGAGATGCTCACGCCCAGGCCGGCTTCGATGCTGCGCAAGTGTTCATCGAGCGCGCCGCACAAATGGGCGATGCGCGCATTGTCGGGCGGGATGAAGGCGTGGCGAAGGATCATCAAGGCGGAGTCCGCAGGAGCTGCGCCCGTGCATTGTGCCGGTGCACGGGCTGTTTTTGTCGCCCCCATCCTGCACAATCCTCGCCGATGTTCGCTCCCGTCCGCAAGATCCTTGGCTTGATCGCTCGCCGCCTGTGGCCCGCGGCGGGTCTGCTGGCGGCGTCGGCGTTGGCGCTTGCCGCCGGAGGCGCCGCGCGCGACGCCGGCCCGGCCACCTTGGTCATCGACCGGGCGCTGGCGGTCGCGCTGGACCACCCCAGCCCGGGCAACCCAGGGCTGGCGAACGCAACACCGACCACCCCCGTGAAGTTGCCTGACGAGTGGGCTGCCACCCGGCCGAGCCACGAGGGTGGCGTCTGGTACCGCGTCGAGTTCGACGCGCCGCCCGCGTCCACGCCGAGCGAGGTGCTCGCGCTGTACATCGAACGCGCCTGCTCGAGCGTCGAGGTGCACCTCAACGGGCGGCGCCTGCATGCCCTGGCGCCTGCCGCGGAGCATACGGCGCGGCACTGCGCCTATCCACAGCGCGTCGACTTCTCCGCCGCTGACCTGCTGCCGAAAGGCAACGTGCTCGACCTGCGCGTGCCCGGCCACGCCTTGCACCGCGTCGCCGCACGCCAGCGCGCCGCCGGCTTGTCGGCGCTGCAGATCGGGCCCAGCGCCGCCCTGGCGGCCGAACAGGCGCGTCAGACGTTCTGGAACGTCGGCGTCGTGCAAATCCTCAGCATCGTGCTCGTCGTGCTCGGCGCCGCGGTGCTGATGCTCGACTCGTGGAATCGCCGCAGTTCGCACCTTCGACCCTATGGCTGGCTCGCGCTCGGCTGGGCGGCGCTCTCGGCGCGCGTCTGGTGGGGCGAAATCCCCGTCGACGCGGCGGTCGTCGAGTTCGTGATCGCGACCGCGTTCGTTCCGGTGGCCACCGCGTGCATGCTGTTCTTGCTGCGTCTGGCCGGCCGGCGCTGGCGCCCGTTCGAAAAGCTGCTGTTGCCGCAGTGCCTGGTGATGCCACTCACCCTGTTGCTCGCCGGGCCGTCGCGGCTGTTCCTTGCCGCGTCGATCTGGAACACGCTGCTCGGGCTGGAGTTGATCGCGGTGGTCGCGCAATACCTTTGGCTGACGCGGCGCCAGCCGCGCACCGAGTACTGGTCGATGGCGGCGGCGCTCGCCATGCTCGTCACCACCCTG
>JBEBHW010000502.1:0-3495 GCA_040081145.1 Burkholderiaceae bacterium | reverse complement strand
GTGCAGAGCCCTCGCATGCCACCCGGGTGCCGGGGTAGGTGGCTTGGGGTACGGGCGCAGGCCCCCATTCGCGGTGTCCTCAACCTGCACAAGAGAACACGGTATTGATGGCGCCACGCTTGCAGGCCGAAGACGGTGCCCCGCGAGCGTGGGGCCGGAGAACGTACCCCGGGCCACCTGCCCTTTCTCGACCTCTGCATGCACGGCGGCGCGAACGGCAGGAATGGGCCGAACGCAGTCCCTCACCCCGCATCTGCGTCTCGCGCTTCGCGGCGTGTGCGAAGCGCATTGGAGCCACTGAGATGAGCAAACAGAAAAGTTTGGGAATCGTCATGCACGGCATCACCGGGCGCATGGGGACGAACCAGCACCTGATCCGCTCGATCGTCGCGATCCGCAACCAGGGCGGAGTGCTGCTCGCCGATGGTTCACGCGTCATGCCCGACCCGGTACTGATCGGGCGCAACGCCGAGCGCATCGAGGCGCTGGCCAAAGCGCACGACATCACGCGCTTCGGCACGAACCTCGACGCGGCACTCGCCAATCGCAGCGACAGCGTGTTCTTCGACGCGGGAACGACGCAGATGCGCCCGGCGCTGCTCGCGCAAGCGCTGCGCGCGGGCAAACACGTGTATTGCGAAAAGCCGATCGCCACCAACTTGAACGACGCGGTTGAAGTGTGCCGCCTCGCCCAGGCTTCGGGCCTCAAGCACGGCGCGGTGCAGGACAAGCTGTTTCTTCCCGGGCTGCGCAAGCTCGAGATGCTCAAACGCGCCGGCTTCTTCGGCCGGATCCTCAGCGTTCGCATCGAGTTCGGCTACTGGGTCTTCGAAGGCGACCTGCAACCGATCCAGCGCCCGAGCTGGAACTACCGCAAAGAGGACGGCGGTGGAATCATCCTCGACATGGTGTGCCACTGGCGCTACGTGCTCGACAGCCTGTTCGGCGAGGTTCAATCGGTGAGCTGCCTCGGCGCGACGCACATCCCGCAGCGCTGGGACGAAACCGGCCGCGCCTACGCCGCAACCGCCGACGATGCGTGCTACGCGACGTTTCAGCTGAAAGGTCCGCAGGGCGAAGCCATCATCGCGCAAGTCAATAGCTCGTGGACGACACGCGTGAGGCGCGACGACCTCGTCACGTTCCACGTCGATGGCACACACGGCTCGGCCGTCGCCGGGTTGCAGGAGTGCCGGGCGCAAGCGCGCGTCACGACGCCGCGCCCGGTGTGGAACCCCGACGTCAAGCAGAGCATGAACTTCTTCGAGCAGTGGCAGGACGTTCCCGACGCGCAGGTCTACGACAACGGCTTCAAGATCCAGTGGGAGGCGTTCATCCGCCACGTCGTGGAAGACGCGCCGTACCGCTGGACGCTGCCCGAAGGCGC
This sequence comes from Burkholderiaceae bacterium, assembly GCA_040081145.1. GTDB lineage: Bacteria > Pseudomonadota > Gammaproteobacteria > Burkholderiales > Burkholderiaceae_C > JAEMQF01. Next base: position 2,108 of record JBEBHW010000502.1, on the reverse strand, counting down.
AAAAGGCGTGCAACTCGTCGAAGCGGCGCTGCAAAGCTGGCGCGAGCGGCGCTGGGTCGACGTGCCCGCGCTGCAACTGTGAGGCGCACATGATCATCACCCTGCCCGATGCGCACGGCGCGCTCACGCCCTACCTACTCCGCGGCGCGAGCCACGCCGGGGCGATTCAGCCCGCTGCGGCAGGCGCGGTATTCAACCGCGTCGCCTACGCCGCAGCGCACGTGGTCGCCGACGCACGCGCGGCCATCGACCCGTGGTTGCAAAGCGCGATCGATTGGGACGCGACGATCGCCGTGCGCCAGCGCCTCTGGAAGATGGGCCTGGGCGTTGCCGAAGCGATGGACACGGCGCAGCGTGGCATGGGGCTGGACTGGCCGACGTCGCTGGAGCTGATCCGCCGCTCGCTGGATGCCGCGCGCGATACACCCGGCGCGCTGGTGGCGAGCGGCTGCGGCACCGACCACCTGGCGCTGGATGGCGCGCTGAGCGTCGACAACGTGATCCGCGCTTACGAAGAACAGATGGCGGCGATCGAAAAACTTGGCGGCAGGCTCATCGTCATGGCGAGCCGCGCTCTCGCCCGCGCCGCGCGCAGCCCTGCCGACTACGAGCGCGTCTACAGTCGCATCCTGAGTCAGGCGCGCGAGCCGGTGATCCTGCATTGGCTGGGCGACATGTTCGACCCGGCATTGCACGGCTATTGGGGAAGCGAAGACATCTCGCAGGCGATGGACACGGCGCTCGGCATCATTCGGGCGCACCGCGACAAAGTCGATGGCGTCAAGATCTCGCTGCTCGACAAGAACCAGGAAATCGCCATGCGACGCCGCCTGCCGCCGGGCGTGCGCATGTACACCGGGGATGACTTCGACTACGCCGAATTGATCGCCGGTGACGGCGTGGGCGACACAGCGAACCGGCAGCACAGCGACGCGCTGCTGGGCATTTTTGATGCGATCGCGCCGGCGGCGAGTGCGGCGCTCGCGGCGCTCGCGCGCGGCGATGCAGCCGCCTTCCATCAAATTCTCGCGCCCACCGTGCCGTTGTCGCGCCACATCTTCCGCGCGCCGACGCGCTTCTACAAGACCGGCATCGTCTTCATGGCGTGGCTCAACGGGCTGCAGGACCACTTCGTGATGGTCGGCGGCCAGCAGAGCACGCGTTCGCTGCCGCACTTCGCGGAACTCTTTCGCCTCGCCGACGCAGCCGGCCTGATCGAGCAGCCCGAACTTGCAGTGCGGCGCATGAAGACGTTGCTCGCGCTGCACGGCGTTGAGGGCTGAGCGCATGAGTCGGCGCCAAGCGCTGCTGACGTGATGCGCGACTTCACGCAGGACCCGCGTTGGCTCTCGATCAACACGGCGACGGTGCGCAAGCAACACGGCCTCGACTGGCCGCTGCTGGAGATCATTGACGCGTGCGCGGCGCGCGGCATTCGCGCGATTTCGCCGTGGCGCGATCAGGTCGCTGCTGCCGGCCTGCACGCCACCGCGCAGCGCTTACGCGAGCACGGCATCGAACTCTCGGGCTACTGCCGCGGCGGCATGTTCACCTACGCCGACGCCGCCGGCCGCGAAGCCGCGCGCGACGACAACAAGCGCGCGCTCGATGAAGCGTGCAGCCTCGGCGCGCCATGCCTCGTGCTCGTCGTGGGCGGCTTGCCCGGCGCCTTGCAAGGGCACGTGGCGCACCACGACATCGCCGGCGCGCGCGCCCAAGTCACCGAGGGCATCACCGCGCTGCTCGACGACGCGCGCGCGCGCCGCATGCCGCTCGCGATCGAGCCGCTGCACCCGATGTACGCGGCAGACCGCGCCTGCATCAATACGCTGGAGCAGGCGCTTGATGTATGCGACCAACTCGACCCCTCACGCAGTGGCGCGTTAGGCGTCGCAGTCGACGTGTACCACGTGTGGTGGGACCCCAAACTCGCACAGCAGATCGAACGCGCCGGGCGCAGCCGCCTGCTGGCGTTTCACGTCTGCGACTGGCTCACGCCGACGATCGATTTGCTGAACGACCGCGGCATGATGGGCGACGGCGTGATCGAGCTGCGCAAGATCCGCGAACTCGTCGAGGCGCAGGGGTATGCCGGCTACAGCGAAGTG
>JBEBHW010000501.1:0-3500 GCA_040081145.1 Burkholderiaceae bacterium | reverse complement strand
CTGTGCCGGTGTGTAGCGCTCCTTGGAGGTCTCGATGCCGGAGCCTTGTCTCACGCAGAATCTTGCCAGGGCCGCGGCCTTGACGCTCGCGCTGTGCGTCGGCGCAGCCCACGCCGGCAGCACCGGGCCAGCGCTCGGCGTGCCGGGGTTGCGCTTGGAGCAGGACATCGTCGGCGCGAAGCTGCGCGTTTTCGGCGAAGCGATTCTCGATAGCGACACCTGGTGGCCGCAGCTCGCCGTCGGTGCCGAGTTCAAACGCGCCCGGCCCTCTGGCCTCGCGCCAACGCTGGCGGCGCTGGGCGCAAAGACGCGCGGCACCGACCTCTACGCGAGCGCCACCAAGCTCTTCCTTGCGCAGGGCGTGTTGGCGAACCTGACACTGCGGGCGACGAAGGCGAATCAGAACGGCCTGCTCGGCTTTGGCGGCGCTGCGCACGACACTTATCGTGTGCTGCCCGAGGTCTCGATCGCGTGCCTGTTGAGCCGCCGCGTCGCGATCGGCGCCGAATACCGCGCCAAGCCGGACAACCTCAACCCCTCGGCGCTCGGCAGCGGGCTCAAAGAAGACGCTTGGAGCGACGCCTTTTTGGCCTGGGGCGTCAACAAGAACTTCTCCGTGACGCTCGCCTGGGTCGACCTCGGCGCCATCGTTCCCGCGGTCGTACCGCGTCGACAGCACGGCGCCTACTTGTCGGGCCAATTGACGCTCTGATTCGCTTGCGATGTTCAGCTGAGGCCGGAGGAACACACCATGATTCGCTTTCTGTGCGCGATGCTGCTCGCGCTCTCAGGTGGCCTGGGGCAAGGCGTGGCGCAAGCCCAAGCCGACCCAGCACGCGTCTACACGGAGTTCGGCGAAAAGGCCGGGATCGCCGCGCTCATGGAAGTCTTTGTCGAACGCCTCGCGATCGACATTCGAACCAAAGTCTTCTTCGAAAATGCCGACAAGCCGCGGCTGAAGGAACAGCTCACGGACCAGTTGTGCATGCTCTCGGGCGGGCCTTGCCGCTACGCCGGCGCGCAAATGCGCGGCGTGCACCGCGGCCTGGAGATTGGACGCAGCGACTTCAACGCGCTCGTCGAGGTCTTGCAAGATTGCATGGATCAACGCGGCATTCCCTTCGGCGCACAAAACCGCATGCTCGCGGTGTTGGCGCCGCTGCACCGCGAGATCGTGACCCGCGACTGACGGCATTTCCCATTTGATTGCGTAGGAATGACTGTCGGGAATCGGCCGAAAGCGAGCACGCCAAACACGTCGTTCTATTGCAGTAGAAGGCGAAGCCGAACCAGTGATTCGGCGCGGCAGCGGCACTTCGCCGAATGCGGCCAATCCCTAGCGCTGCCCTCGGCTCGCCTCGGGAGACACACCAATGTCCCACGGCAGCCCGCACTGCCTCAGGCGCTCGTGAAAGTTCCAGCCCGGACCTGCAGCGAAGCGCAAACCATCCAGAATTTGCAGCAAGGTCGGCAGGCGCTGCACGAGTTCAGCACGCGCGGCCGCGGCAACGAAGAGCGCAGCACGGTCGCCCTCACGCACTGCAACGACGTGCGCGCGACCCTGGAACACCTGACTGCCGTAGTCGAAGGCCGCGCGCACCAGGTCCGGGCCGCACGCCAGTACGTCGAGCATGCGCACGCTGTGCAGACCCGGCTCGGTGGCTGGATAAGCGTCTTGCACCCAGCGCGAAAAGTCGGCGTCCGGCGCAATGCGGCGGGTGCGCACCAGGGCTGCGGCTGAGCCCAGGGGTTCGCTGATCGCGATGTCGCCCCAGTGGCTCGCCTGCACGCGCCAGCCCTGTGGAATGCGCGCCGAAAATCCCGCCGCGTCGTTGTGCCGCACCCAAGGCCCGGGGGGCGCACTGCGCGCCGATTGCGCAGAGAGCGATGCAGCGGGCGAGCTCGTCATCGCATCACTTTCCGAGCCAGGGGTGCCGCGCGGCGCACTTCTCAAGGCACGATGTCGGCAATGCCCAGCGTGCCAAGCAGCGCGTTCGCCGCCGGCAAATTCAGCCGGGTCGTGGTGCGCGCCACGTTCAGCGCATTGCGGTAACCGAAGTAGACGACGCCGTCGCGCTCGACGAAAACGCGGCTGAAGCTCAGGCGTTGCGCGATCAAGGGCAGGTTGTTGAACGTCATGACGCGGCCGACCTGCGGCGGTACGCCGGGCGTCTGGATCGCGTAACTGCCGGTCCCGATGACCGTGCAATTGCGCGAGCTGGCGCCATTTGTGCGCACGTAGCAGGAGTAGTAAGTGACGCCGCTGCCACCGGTGAATGCCACCCGCAGATTGAGCGTGGTGGTGAAGAAGTTGGCCGTGCCCGGGGGCCGCGTCGTTGCGCCCTCCACGCTGCCCAGCGACACACTGGACGCGCCCCACCACAGGTTCGGGTCCAGGCTCGTCCCGGAGACATCGCTCTGCGGCCCCACCCGGCAGACGTTGCCGGTGTTGACGGTGGTCAGTTGTTCGAGCGTGCCCACGTTGAAGGGGTTCAAGGCACCGACGAAACCCCGACTGCACGCCTGGGTCGAGTCGATCACGGCGCTGCCCGCCGCGGCCGAGGTGCCGAACGTGGTGACGGGATTGGTCGCATCGAAGGCGAATGCGGTCTCGGTCGCGGTGCTCGTCTGGATGAACAGTTGCGCGCCGGCCGGGAAGGTGGCGTTGCCGAGCAAGCCCAGGTCGGTCGGACCCCAGTTCGCATAGGCGACGCCGTTGTCTTCGCCGGCTTGGGTGCGGATCCGGTTCGTGATGACGCTGGCCATCGATTGCCCGGCGATGTCGATGCCGGTGCGCGTGCTGATGCCCTTCTCCCAGCCGTCGCAATAGTCGTAGGCGCTGCGGCCCTGCGCGTCGCGTGGCGATTGGCTGCTGCGGTCGAACAGGTTGCAGGCTTTCCACACGTTGCCGTTCCAGTGCACGTCGCCCTTGCGCGACTCCAAGGTGCCGAAACCCCAGCTGCTGATCACGCCGGCAGTGTTCTGCTTGTGCACGTCGTAGAAGTGCACCAGTCCGTTCGAGTCGGGGGTGTTGTCGAGCGCACTCGCCGCCATGAATCGCAAGCTCCAGTTGTTCGCATCGGTGAACGAGAAGCCGCGCAGCACGGCGCTGGCGACCGGCGTCGTCGCGTCAGGCAGCTCGGCAAGTTTGGCGGCGAGCACGACACTGAGGGACTCGGCGGGGTCCAGCGCAGGTTGGGTCGCGACCATGTCCAGCGCCGCGGCGACCAAGGCCGCCTGAACGTTGGCCGCACCGCTCACCGCCGGGTCGGCGATAACTTCGGCCAGCGCCGGCAGCGCGCTGCGCATGGCGTCGCTCGCGGCCTTGTCGATGTCGGCCTGCGTCACGCTGGTGCCGCCCAGGTCGGGTTGCCCGAGTCTCGGCGCGAGCGCGGCCACCAGCGCCTTCTGCGTCTGCACGACGAGCCGGGCGAACAGCGCCGCCTGCAAATCGGGTGGCGTGGGACCGCCGAAATTGGCCAGGGGCGACAGCGTCAACC
>JBEBHW010000500.1:0-3510 GCA_040081145.1 Burkholderiaceae bacterium | reverse complement strand
CCGCGACGAGAACGGGGTCGATCGTCATGGCAGGGTGCGCACCAGGCCCACCGCGCCCGTTGATCGTGATCTCGATGCGGTCGGCAGCGGCCATCATCGGCCCTGGGTTGATGCCAATCATTCCGGGTGGCAGGCTCGGCCAGTTGTGCATCGCGTAGACGGCGTCCACCGGGAAGCGCTCGAACAAGCCGTCGTCGATCATCGCCTTGGCGCCGGCAAAACCCTCTTCACCGGGCTGGAAGATCAGGACGACGGTCCCGTCGAAGTTGCGCGACGCCGCGAGTGCGCGTGCAGCACCGATCAACATCGTCGTGTGGCCGTCGTGGCCGCAGCCGTGCATCAGGCCACCCTTCGTGCTGCGCCATGAGAAGTCGTTCTCTTCGCGCATCGGTAAGGCGTCCATGTCGGCACGCAGGCCCATGGCACGGCGACTTCCAGGTCCGGACCCGCTGGCGCCGCCGCGTCCATGGATGATGCCCACCACACCGGTCTTGGCGATGCCGGTATGCACCTCGTCGACGCCGCAGAGCCGAAGCGCCTGCGCAACGCGCTGCGCGGTACGAACTTCCTCAAAGCCGAGTTCCGGGTGCGCATGCAAGTCGCGCCGGAACGCGGTGAGCTCGGGATGCATCTCGCGCAGGTGCTCGAACAGCGGGCTGGAAGCCGTCACCCAACTCAACATCAATGCCCTCCCGGTGAGGCTTCAACGCGCAGCCGTGGGTCCACCGCAAAGTACAGAAGATCGACGACGAGGTTGATGGTGACGTAGATCAGCGAAATCAGGCAAAGGTAGGCGGCCATCACGGGAATGTCCGCAAAGCTCACTGCCTGAATGAACAACAGGCCCATTCCCGGCCACTGGAAAACAGATTCCGTGATGATGGCAAACGCGATCAAGCCGCCGAGTTGCAGCCCTGTGATCGTCATCACCGGAACCAGCGTGTTCTTCAGCGCGTGCCCAAAATAGATCGCGCGATCCGACAGGCCGCGTGCACGCGCGAAGCGGATGTAGTCGGTACGCAGCACCTCGAGCATCTCGGCGCGAACGAGGCGCATGATCAAGGTGAGCTGGAAAATCGCGAGGGTAAAGGCCGGAAGCACGAGGTGTTTCCAGCCGTCGACGGTCAGGAACCCGGTTGTCCATTGCCCCAAGACCACGACGTCGCCTCGTCCAAAACTGGGAAACCACTTCAGCGTGACGGCAAAAAACAGAATCAGCAAGATGCCGATCAAAAAGCTCGGCAGCGACACGCCGAGCAAGGAGATTGTCATCAAGACCTGCGAGGCGAAGCTGCCACGGCGCAGAGCGGCATAGACACCCATCGGAACGCCGACAAACAGAGCGGTTGCAGCGGCCGACAGCGCGAGCTCGAGCGTTGCCGGAAAACGCTCGGCAATCAGCGCCGACACTTTGCGGCCTTGGCGCAGGCTCAGGCCGAACTCACCTTGCGCCGCGTTGCCGACGAAACGCGCAAACTGGACAGGAAACGGCTGGTCCAAACCGAGATCGGCGCGCAATTGCTCGCGCTGTTCGACCGTCGCGTCTTGCCCCAGGAGGTTGGTCACGGGATCGCCGACATACTGGAACAGCATGAATGCGATGAAGGCAACGACCAACATCACGATGACGGCCTGTACCAGGCGGCGAAGGATGAAGGCGAGCATGTGGGGTCAGAGCTTTAGCGCTGGTGAAGGAGTTTCCTTCACGGGCCAGCAATCAGCGTTGCACGGGGTTCAGTCGCCAAGCGGGGATGCGAAATTGTCATCGCGTTTGCAGCGGCGGCAGCGCGGGGTTATCACCGATGAGCTCTTCGAGAGAGCTTCGCCGCGAGTTTTCTCGCGTATCCAGCGATGCTCAAAAAAAGGCCGCCCGAAGGCGGCCTTGTGATCGACATCATTGCTTGCCTCAGGCAAGCGTGCAATCAGAAGATGTGGCGCAGGCCACCTTCGTAGGCGGTCGACTTCCCGCCGGCCGTCGGCGCAGCAGCACCAGCGGCTGCGATCGCGAAATTCGACGTTCCCTTGTTCGAGATTGACGACCACGTTGCGTACAGCGCCGTACGCGGCGACAGGTTATAGATGTAGCCGAGGCTCAGGTGAGTGGGATCGTTGGCGTCCTGCCCTGTCGTCTTGTTGTTCGACTTGACCCATGAGCCGCGAATTTCGCCCTGCCCCATCGTCACGTTGGCGCCAAGCAAAATCCACACTTCCTTGGCTTCAGCGCCAGGCCCCGTCTCGACCTTTTCGTCGTTGTACTGGGCCTGAATCTTCGCGGGTCCAATCTTGTACGAGCCAGCGACGTTGAATATCTTGGCTTTGAGCGTTCCGGCAACGGTCATGTCCGTTTGTCCGGTGGATGCAGCGACGTCAATTGGGCCAGCGGCAAAACCGATACGCCCACCAGTGTATTTCGCCGCGGCGGCTCCTACCGGTGCACCTTCGCCAGCAGCAACCATGATTTGACCGTACAAGCCGCCCATTGCCGGCAGGAAATAGCTGATGGCGTTGTTGGCGCGAACGTAGGTTGGAACGCCCAAGGGGCCAAAGGCACGCGACGTCAGGAAGGAAGTTCCAGCACCATTCGTGCCAAACGGGTCGAAGGCAGAAGTGTTGTAGAACGTCGGCGTGTAGTCACGGCCGAGACGCACTTCACCGAACCCGCCCATCAGGGCCACCGTCGATTTGCGGCGGAAGTCGAATTTACCGTTCGTGCCGTCATCGGGCGACATTCCGCCTTCCAGATGGAAGCCTGCCTTGAGACCGCCGCCGAGGTCTTCAACGCCGCGCACACCAAAGCGGTTGCTGTTCAGGTTGTCGCTGACCATCGTCACGCGGCTGTCGCCGCCGTCGTTCTTGGTCTGCCTCATGCTCAGGTCAACAATGCCGAACATCGTCACCGACGACTGCGCCGACGCGACGCCAGAAAACGCACCCAGCACGGCCAGGGCGAGTAGGGATTTTTTCATTGCAAATATCTCCTAGGTTGAATAAGAGGTCCTGATCACGATGCCCGGTGGGCTGATCAGGCCGAACCCCCTCAGCGGAAGTTGCGCCTATTGCACCAGACGCTCCGACGGGTTGCCAAGAATTGACGGTGAAAAGACTCGGCTTTGTTGTCAGAGCACAACGACACAATTGATCTGGATCGAGCAACAAACTTCCGTGCTCGGGTATGTACTGATTCGAAATCCGTTGCGAGGGCTGCGCTATCGTCGGTGTGTTGCTGCGGCGCTCAAGACTTGCCACTCATCGGCCCATGGATCGCTTTCTCATTTCGCTCGACAACGCACTTCGAACCCTCTCCGGCGCGAGCCATGCTTCGCGGCCGTGCCCCGCCCCTTTGACCGCTGGCGGGTCGCTCGACGACGCGCAGCGCCGCCTCAGTGGTGCGCTGATGCGGGTCAACCAGGTCGGGGAAGTTTGTGCACAGGCGCTCTACAACGCACAGGCGCTCGCGACCCACGACGCTTCCGTGAAACGCCAGTTCGACGCGGCAGCACGCGAAGAATC
>JBEBHW010000499.1:0-3514 GCA_040081145.1 Burkholderiaceae bacterium | reverse complement strand
GTGACGTCCGACGCGACATCCGGCACGGCCATGCCGGTCGCCGCCGACCAATTGCCGCTCGCCGACGCGCTGAAGTCGGTGCACGGCAGCGGTTCGCGCACGGTCTATGTGTTCAGCGACCCCGCGTGCCAGTTCTGCCGCCGGCTGGAACCCGAACTCGCCAGGCTGCAGGACGTCACGATCTACACCTTCGTCGTCCCGTTCCTCGGCCGACAGCTTCCGCAGTCGGTGCTTTGCTCGCCCGAACCCGCGAGGACCTGGCAAGCGCTGATGCTGACGGGCGATTCGAGCGGCCTCGCTGCAAACGCCGACTGCGCATCCGCGCTCGACCGCAATCTCGAACTCGCCCGCCAACTCGGCGTCTCCGGCACGCCGACGCTCTTCTTCTCCGACGGCAGCCGCAGTCCAGGGTATGTCAACGCGGCCGAAGTCGAACGCCGCATCGCCGCCGCCGATGCAAATCGCCAGCAGGCCGGGTTGAAGCCAGTCGCCACGCAGGAGAAGAACCGATGAGAATCTCTTCCACGTGCCCTGCTGCGTCGGCGCTCATGCTGTGCACGACGCTTCTGTCAGGATGCGCCAGCCTGAGCGGTTTGGACGGTGGGTCGAGCTACGCCTGCAAAGCACCCGAGGGCGTGACGTGCGACTCGGTCTCTGGCACGTATCACAACGCGCTGCAGAACAACCTGCCGTCGCAGCGGCGCCCCGCGCCGAGCGGGCAAGGCGAGCCCCCTGCATCGCCTGGGATCGCACCGGCACTCGCGCCGGGTGTCACACCTGGTGTCGCACCCACTGTCGTACCAGCAGGCCGAGGCGCGCCAGCCGTGGTCGCCACGGCAGCACGCGCCTCGCCGCCGGGTGAAGGCATCACCCATCTGGCCGCGCCGCTGCGCGCCGCACCGCGCGTCCTGCGGCTGTGGATCAAACCCTGGGAAGACGCCGACCGCGACCTGAACGGCGAAAGCCTCGTCTACGTCCAGATCGACAACGGCCGCTGGCTCGTCGACCACGTGCAGCGTCAGGTCCGCGAGGCCTATGCGCCGGTGCGCCCGGGCAAGCCCACCGCTGCGTCGAAGCCCGGCACCACTGAAGCGGCCAAGGCTGGCACTGTTCCGAGCCCTCCAGAAGTGGGCACGTCGATCACACAGCAACTGCGTGCGCTTCAGAACCGGTCAGGAGCACCGGGCGAGAACTGAACGTATCGGAGGACCAGCGATGCTCGCAACTTTGCGCACCAGCCTGTTCGGCGCCGATCCTGTCGCAGCGGCAAGGCCGGGACTTTTTGGGTTCGGCGCCAACGATGAATCGCCCGCGGACCAGTTCGCAAGCTGGCTGCCCTACGTCTCCTACCTCGAAGACGAACAGCTCTTCGTCAACGCCGACGGCATCGGCTTCATGCTCGAAGTCATGCCGCAGTCGGGTGCCGACGACCGCATGGTCGAGGTGCTGATTTCGCTCTACGCCAACTGCCCACCCAACACCGGCATTCAGTTCCACCTCTTCGCCTCACCCCACATCCGCCCACAACTGCGCAAGTACGCGAACCTGCGCATGGAGGACGATGACCAGGCCGACAAAGCCCAGGTATGGGGCCGCCCCGCCCGCAACGACAACCTGTTCCGCAAGCTCGCCCGGCGCCGCTTCGAGCACCTGACCGCCGGTGCGCAGCGCTCGCTGACGCAAGGTTTTCATTACACGATCCGCGACTTCCGACTGATGATGAGCGTCACCCTGCAGGGCGACCCGGCGAGCCTGGCACGTCGCGACGAGATCGTCTCGCTTCGCGACGGCATGGCGACGACCTTGCGTTCGGCATCGCTACCGAACCGCGTCTGCGATGCGGCCGACCTGATCAACTGGTGCTCGCTGTTCGTCAACCCGGATCGCATCACCGACAGCCACGCTCCCGACCTTCACTACGACAACGGTCGCGAAATCCGCGACCAGATCGTCGATCATGACACGATCCAGGACGCGAAGGCGAACGCCCTGCACTTCTGGAAGGAAGGCGGAGGCGCGGGACTGGATGTGAGGTTCTTTTCGATCAAGTCGTTTCCCGAACGCTTTGGCCTGTGGCAGATGGGTTCGCTGATCGGTGACCTGATGCAGCCTGCCCTCCAGTACAACACGCCGTTCCTGCTCACGATGGGCGTGCATGTGCTGAACCCGAACGCCACGCGCAGCATGGTCACGGCGAACCACGTTCGCGCGACGCAGAACGCCGGCAGCAAGATGGCGATCGTGATGCCCGATGTCGGCAAGAAGGCGCGCGACTGGACCGCCGCGGCCGACGCCATCGACGCCGGCGGCGCGCTCGTCAGCCTGTACCACCAACTGGCTGTGTTCAGCGCGCCCGATCACTCGGTGCAGGCGCAGGAGACCGCCAAGGCGATCTGGCGCGCGCGCGGCTTCGAGCTCAATGCCGACGTCTATATGCACCGCCAGGCGCTGATCGCGAGCCTGCCGATGACGCTCTCACCCCGCTTTCACGGCGACCTGCGCAAGATGCGCCGGATTACGCGCAAGACCATGGGCAACGCGATCCACCTCGCGCCGCTCGTCGCCGAATGGCGCGGCACGCGCACGCCCACTCTCCTGTTCGGCGGCCGGCGCGGCCAACTGATGACGCTCGACGTCTACGACAACGACCTGGGCAACTACAACTTCGCGATCATCGGCGCGCCCGGCGCCGGCAAGTCGGTGCTGATGAACGAGATGGCCTGGTCGTATCTCTCGATCGGTGCGCGTGTTTGGATGCTCGACCTCGGCCGCTCGTTCGAGAAGCTGTGCAAGAAAGCCGGCGGCACCTACATCGAATTCCGCTCCGATTCGAAGATCAATCTGAACCCGTTCAGCGTCGTCTCCGAGCAGCGCATCGGCGCCGACGGCAGCGTCGAAGGCGGGATCAGCGAAGACATCGACATGCTCAAACCTGCGCTGGCCAAGATGTGCTCGATGGGCAGCCGGCTCGAAGAGGTGCAGCTCAAAGCCCTGGGTGCGATGGCGCTCAAGCTCTACAAGGAGTACGGGCGCGAGCTGACGATCACCGGCCTGCGCGATGCGTTCAAGACCGGCAGCCTTCCCGAACTCGGCCTGAACGGCGACCAGCGCATCAAGGACCTGGCCGTGATGCTCAACCCCTACACGAAGGACGGCGAGTACGCGCGCTTCTTCGAGGGGCGCAACAACATCGACTTCTCGAACGACTTCATGGTGATCGAGAACGAGGAACTCAAGCGCAAGCCCGAACTGCACGCCGTCGTCAACATCCTGCTGATGTACCAGATCACCGGCCAGATGTACCTGTCGCGGGACCGCAAGAAGGTGCTTTTCATCGACGAACTCAAGCAGCAGCTCGGCGACATCGGTTCCGACGATCCGGTCAAGGCTGCAGTGGTCGAAGAGGCTGCCCGGCGCGCGCGCAAGTATGGTGGCGCGCTCGGAACGGCCACCCAAAGCGCCGACGACTTCTATGGCTCCGCACAGATGGAAGCGGCGCTGAACTGCTCCGATT
>JBEBHW010000498.1:0-3528 GCA_040081145.1 Burkholderiaceae bacterium | reverse complement strand
GCGAGCTGGACGGATGCCGGAGATGCCGGCGCAGCGAAGCGCTGAAGCGTTCCCCGAACCCTCACTCCGAAGAAAGCAGCCCTCCCATGCAAGCCAGAGCCGTCCGCATCCGCACCCAGGGCGGGCCCGAAGTCCTGAGCGTCGAGACGATTGAGGTCGCCGCACCCGGCCCCGGCGAGGTGCTGATCCGCAACACCGCGATCGGCCTGAACTACCAGGACATCTACCACCGCTCGGGCCTCTACCCGCTGCCCGTGCCCAGTGGCCTGGGGACCGAAGCGGCGGGCGTGGTTGAACAAGTCGGCGCCGGCGTCACCGCCTTCAAGGTCGGCAGCCGCGTGTGTTACGCCGGCGGGGCCGTGGGCGCGTGCGCGACGCACCGCGTCATGCCTGCGGCACGAGTCGTCGCTACACCGCAGCACATCAGCGATGAGACGGCTGCGGCCGTGCTCCTGAAAGGCATGACGGTCGAGTACCTGCTGATGCGCTGCCGCCCCGTCGCACGCGGCGAACTGGTGCTGTTCCACGCGGCGGCGGGTGGCGTCGGCCTGCTCGCCGGGCAATGGGGCAAGCACCTGGACGCGCGCATGATCGGCGTCGCTTCCGGCCGCGCCAAGGTGGAGCTGGCCCTGGCCAACGGCTACAGCGCGTGCATCGACCGCAGCAGCGAAGATGTTCCGGCGCGGCTGAAGGAACTCAGCGGCGGCGCGGGGTTCCCCGTCGTCTATGACTCTGTGGGCAAAGCGAGTTTTGAGCAAAGCCTGAACGCGCTCGCGCCACGCGGCTACTTCGTCTCGTTCGGCACCACGACGGGCGCACCACCGCCCATCGAAGCCGCGACGCTGCAAAAACTCGGGTCACTGTTCTTCACGCGGCCCACGCTCGTGACCTACACCGCCAAGGCCGAGGAGCTGCAGGCCTCGGCAAAGGCCGTGTTCGATCTGCTCGCGCAGGGCGTGCTGAAGGTCGAGATCCGCCAGCGTTATGCGCTCGCCGACATTCAGAAAGCGCACCGAGACCTCGAAGCCGGGCGCACGACCGGCTCGTCGATCATCGTTCCATAACTTCACGTTTCAGGAGACATTCATGTTCAAGCCCGTCAAGACCATGCTCGCGATCGCCGTCGCATTGCTCGGCAGCGCCGCCGGCACCGCCAACGCCGAAGACATCAAACTGCGCATCGCCTCGGGCCACCCGCCGGCGAACACCTATGTGAACCTGATGCAGAATTTCTTCGTCCCCGAAGTCACGAAGCGCGTTGCCGCCAAGACCAAGCACAAGGTCGATTTCATCGAAGGCTACGGCGGCTCGATGGTGAAGACGGCCGATACGCTGGAAGGCGTGCAGTCGGGAATCATCGACATTGGCGGCTACAACTTCGGCTTCGAGCCGAGCAACCTGCCGCTGCATGCGTTCCAGGTGATGTTGCCGTTCGGCACGATGAGCCCGGTACAGAGCGTGAAGATCGCGCGCGCCGTGTACGACAAAGTGCCTTACATGAGCAGCGTGCTGGAGGACAAGTTCAACCAGAAGCTGCTCGGCCTGATTTCCGACACCGGCTACAACATCGGCACGACGTTCGAGTGGAACCAGGTCGCCGACCTGAAAGGCCGCAAGATCGCGGGCGCGGGGCTGAACCTCAAGTGGCTCGAGTTCGCCGGCGCGACGCCTGTGCAATCGGCGCTGCCCGAGGCCTACACATCGATGCAGACGGGCGTCTACAACGGCTGGATCATGTTCCCCTCGGGTTGGGTCAACTTCAAGCTGACAGAAGTGGCGAAGTACTACACCGAAGTCGGTTTCGGCGCGATCAGCTGGCACGGCCTGACGATGAACAAGGCGCGCTTCGCCAAGCTGCCCAAAGAAGTGCAGGACATCATCGTCGAGGTCGGGCGCGAGTACGAAACCTTGACCGGAACCGTCAACGAAGAAAACTATCCGAAGCAGATCGCCGAACTGAAGCGCGTCGGCGCTGTCGTGAAGACGGTTCCCGACTCGGTGCGCCTGGACTGGGCGAAGTCGCTGACGAACTGGCCGCAAGAGCGCGCCACGGAACTCGACAAAGCCGGCTTGCCCGCGACGCAAGTGCTCAAGCTTACGCTGGAGGAGGCGGAGAAGCTGGGCTACAAATGGCCGGTGCGCTACCCGATCAAGTAGTTCCTCCCCATGCTGACCCGCCTGAACGACTTCATCACGCGCGCCTTCCTCTACCTGGCGGCGTTTCTCGCGTTTGCGCTGTGCTTTCTGGTGGTTGCCGACGTGGTGGGCCGTGTCGTGTTCAACGCACCGGTGAAGGGCACGCCGGAAATCGTTTCCACATCGATCGTCATCATCTGTTTCCTGCAGGCGGGTTACGCCGTGCGCTCGGGCGGCATGCTGCACGTCGACGCGCTGGTGAAGCGTCTGGCGCCGCATCGGCAGTCGTGGATGACGTTTGCCGGCGCCCTGCTCGGCGCCGGCTTTTTTGCCTTTCTGTGCTGGGGCAGCCTGGAGCCCGCGCTGCACGCCTGGGTCTCCAACGAGTTCGAAGGCGAAGGGGCACTGCGCGTTCCGGCGTGGCCGACGCGCTTTGTGCTGGTGCTGGGAACGGCGCTGGCGGCAACGAGTTACGTCCTGCTCGCGGTCGAGCATGCGCAGCGCGCCCTCACCGGCAAGCCGCCTGCGGGCAGCGTCGCGTCGCACTGATCCGCAGAGAAGCCACGCCATGTTCAACGCGAGCGACATGCTGATCCTGGTGAGCGTTCTGCTCGCCCTCGTGTTCTGCGGCATTCACATCGCCGTCTCGCTGGGCGTGACGAGCCTGCTCGGCATCTACCTCATCAACGGCGACTGGGAAACGGTGCGCCGCTTCAGCGCGAGCACGGCGTACGAGGCTTTGCGCGACTACGTGTTCGCGGTGATCCCGCTGTTCATGTTGATGGGCGAGTTCCTCGCCAAGTGCGGCGCCGCGCGCGACCTGTTCACGCTCATCAACCGGCTCACGCAGTGGGTGCCCGGTCGGCTGGGAGTGGCCACCGTGCTCGCCAATGCCGTGTTCGCGTTTGTCACGGGCGTGTCGATTGCCGCGGCAGCGGCGTTCTCGAAAATCGCCCACCCGGAAATGCGCCGCCACGGCTACGAGCGCAAGTTTTCGCTGGGCTGCATCGCCGGCAGCGCGTGCCTTGGAATGCTGATCCCGCCTTCGGTGTTGATGATCGTCTGGGGCGTGCTCACCGAACTCGCGATCGGCAAACTCTTTATCGCCGGCATCGTTCCCGGCTTTTTGGTCGTGACGCTGTTCATCGCCTACATCGTCTGGGTCGCCAAGACGCAACCGCACCGCGTGGGCGAAGGGCCGAATCTGCCGGCCGTGCAGGCCGAGGCGCGGCGCATCAACGAGACGCAAACCCAGGAGTCTCTGACGACGATTCTGTGGAGCACGCTGGGAATCATCGTGCTCGTCGTCTTGGTGTTGGGGGGCATCTGGCTCGGCGCGTTCACGCCCACCGAAGGCGCAGGCGTGGGCGCGACACTCGCGCTCATCCTGGC
>JBEBHW010000497.1:0-3534 GCA_040081145.1 Burkholderiaceae bacterium | reverse complement strand
GCGTCAGGTTGATCACGTGCGCCGGCGTGCCGTGGCTGCAGCGGTCCATCGCCGTCTGCAATTCGTGCAGCAGCGCCGGAACATTCATCGCGCCGGCCGGCAGTTCGAGCGCGCGCAGCTTGATTGCGGCGGAATCGGCGGCAACGCGGCCCACCACCGGCGGAATCGGCGCGGCGAGGAGGTAGTCGTGCAGCAATTCGCCGGCGGCGCCGAAATGCTGCTCGCGCCAGACCCCGGCGAACACCGTTTCCTGGACGTGGATGTTGGACTCCGCTTTGACGATGGCCGCCACTTCGCCCTCACCGAGCGTCTCGTTGAGCACGCGCAGTGACTCGGGTGCCAGCCCTGCAAGGTCCAACGCGGCGGGTTCCCCACCGCTGTCCAGCCACGCGTCGAAGTGCACGAGGAGAGTCTGCAGCACGTCGCGCGCGCCCGCAACGTCATTGCCAGGGCCTGGTTCGGGCGGCCGCGGCATCTCGAAGGTGGATATCTCGTGCGGCATCGGCATGACCACGAGAGCCTCGGTGGGCTCGGATGTCAGGCTGCGGATCGGAATGATGACGCTTCGCACGGCGCGCTCCTCGCTGTCACTGGCAGGACGGTGCCGTGTCCTGGCCCAGCAGCGTGACGCGGATTCCCACCGTCGGCGGCCGCGTCGGCGCGGCGGCGAGCAGGCGCTCGAGTTCGGCGACATAGACGTCCCAGTCGCGGATGCCGTCCACCACGCCCACGTAGTGGCCATCGCGCAATATCACGAACGCCGGCCAGCGCACGAAGCCGTAGCGCGGTGCGATGGCGCGCGCGACCACGGGCGGCAGCAGTGCCACGCGGAATTCGCGCGCGCGCGCGGCGTGCAGTTCGGGCACGATGACGGCGAGGTCCAGTGTCTCCTTGTGCTGTTGCGGGTCGTCGATGAAAACGAGCATGGCTGCTCCAGGTTGATTCAGCCAGGCCTCGAGGTTCCCGGCGTCGAGGACCGAGGCACCGGTCGCCTGAACCAGGCGCGTGAGCAGAGGGTGCAGGGGCGGCGCGTTCATCGCTGCGCCTGCGGTGATTCGGCGCGCAAGAGGTGCGCAGGCAACTCGGGTTCGCGGCCCAGCAGATCGGCGAAGAACCGGTCGACTTGGCCCTCACCGCTGAGCGCTGCGGCCAGCGCCAGGCGTGCGGCGGTCGACTGTGCGGCCTCCTGCTCGGTCAGCACGCGCCGCGCCGCACCCAGGAACGCCAGCACCCAGGTGCCCGGCGCCTGGTCGCCGACGAGCATCATGTCCAGGTGCTCGCGCTGCACCCCGCAGCTGCACCACGCAAAACTGCCGTCGCGCTCGACCACCTGCAGGGGCAGGCCGATGCACATCAGGCGCCTCCCTCGCGGCGCATCTGGTTGAGGAAGCGCGAATCACCGATCCGGCACGCGTCTTCCTCGGAGGGTCGGCCAGCTTCGTAGCGGCCAAGCGTCAATGCATCGGCGGCGAGCGACTGCGCGGGCGGCAGCGCGCGCGGCGTGGCGATCACGCCCCACATCGCCAGTTCCGCAATGGCAAGTGTGATGGCCTCGCCGATCCGGGCGCGCACCAGCGGGCTCAGGCTGCCGCCGAGGTCGTCGAGCACGACGGGCTGAACGCCGATCAGCGTGATGTGCTTCGGGAAGCGGTCGCGCAAGCGTGCGAGAGCGAGCAACTCCTGGAACGTCGCCTGGTGCAAGCTCATCATCGTGTCGGTCCACACCGGCACCTGGTCGTCGCGAAACACGCGCAGCGTGCCGGGCGGCAATTTGTAGTCGATCGCGTCGATCACCAGCACACGATCCGCCGAGCAAACGGCGTCGAGCAGGTACATGCCTTGCGTGCCCCCGTCGACGACCGACACGTTGGCGGGCAACTCCCAGCG
The DNA here is from genome assembly GCA_040081145.1 of Burkholderiaceae bacterium. Taxonomy (GTDB): domain Bacteria; phylum Pseudomonadota; class Gammaproteobacteria; order Burkholderiales; family Burkholderiaceae_C; genus JAEMQF01. The sequence continues at coordinate 1,647 of JBEBHW010000497.1, read as the reverse complement.
CTGATGCAGCGCCTCGACGGCGCGAACGCCGAAGCCTTCGTCGGCCCAGAGCAGATTGCCGATGCCCAGCACCAGCACCTGGCCGGGTGGCGGCAGCACCGTAGGCATCTGTGCGGCGAGCCGGGCGCTCACTGGACGAACCTCCGCGCTTCGCACTGCGGTGCGAGCCCTCTTCGCAGCGGCCGGGCGAGGGCTCATCGCTTCTCCACGCGCCAGCCGTTGATCATCGCGCTCACCACCGTCTCGCCGGAGAAGATGTCTTCGCGCACCACCATGTAGAGGTGCACGACCGTGAACATGATCAGGTACCACATGCCCAGATGGTGCAAGGTGTGCACGTTCTGGCTGTACCCCAGCAGCGGCAGCACCCACGACGAGAACAGGTTGAACGCCCAACTCTGCATGCCCCGGCCCTCGCCGTAGAGGGCAAATCCCGTGCAGATCATGAACACGGTGCCGAGCACGTACATGAAGAACATTCCCGCCGCCGCGAGCGGGTTGTGGCCCTGGCAAGGCGGAGCACTGCGCCGCAGGAACAGGTAGTACATCGCCTGGTCGATGAGGCCGATCCACCACTGCACGTTGAACAACTTCAGCGGTACCGAGAACAGCTCGCGCGCGAAGCGATTGCCCAGAAACGCCCAGACGATGCGCAGCACGAACATCACCGCAAACAGATAGGCGGCAGCAAAGTGCGCGAAGCGGATGTAGCCGAACATGAAATGTTCGCTTGCCTCGCCTCCCAGCGATGGCGGGGGTGAGCCGATCAGGTAGCCGGTGACGCCCAGCACCACCATGCACAGCGCCATCACCCAATGCCAGATCCGAACCGGCACCTCCCAGACGTAAACCGGAAACAGCTTGCCGCTGCCTTGGATGGGAATCGTGCTCATGCTCGCCTCCTTGGGTCAGCGCACCGTCACCCGCGTGATCTCTTCGCCCGCGGGCGAGATCACATGCGTGGCGCACGCCAGGCACGGGTCGAAGCTGTGGATCGTGCGCAGGATTTCGAGAGGCTCGTCGGGCTTGGCCATCACCGTGTTCATCAACGCCGCCTCGTAGGCGCCGATTCGACCTTTGTGGTCGCGCGGGCCGGCGTTCCAGGTCGTTGGCACGACGCACTGGTAGTTGTCGATGCGCGTGTCCTTGATCTTGATCCAATGCCCCAGCGCCCCGCGCGGCGCTTCGCAAAACCCCGCACCCTGGGCCAACGCCGGCCAGGTCTTGGGCTCCCAACTGTCGACGTTCGCTGTGGCGAAGTTGCCGGCTTTCAGATTGCCCATCAGCTTGTCGAAGAAGTGGCGCATCTTGTGCGCCGCCCACGAGCACTCCAAGCCGCGCGCTGCGGTGCGACCGAGTGTCGAGAACAGCGCGGTGAGCGGTACATCAAGCTTCTTCAGCACCATGTCCACCGGCTCCTTGAACTCGGGCCGCCCAAGCGCGTAGCCGATCACGTAGCGCGCGAGCGGCCCCACTTCCATCGCCTGACCGCGCCAGCGCGGCGATTTGATCCATGAATACTTCGCGGACTCGTCGAGCTCCTGGATCGCGGTCTTCGTTCCCTTCATGCCCTTGCCGAGCACGAAATGGGGATCAGTGACGCCGTCGAACGGGTGCAGGCCCTTTGTCTCGTCGGCGTATTTGTAC
>JBEBHW010000496.1:0-3542 GCA_040081145.1 Burkholderiaceae bacterium | reverse complement strand
GGGTTCGCGCAAGTTGGCCTTGCCGCTCAGGTGCGCTTGGCGCTGCGGCAGCGGCAAGCGGCGCTCGCGCGCGGCGTGCAGCCAGGCGAGAACGATTTCGCGGTGCTCGCGCTTCTTGTTCAGGAAGTTGCGGCGCAGGCCTTCGTCGCTCAGGCCTTGAATGCGCTCGCAGAGGAAGCGGTAAGCGTGCTGCAACGCCTCGTGCGCAGCGTAACCCTGACCGGCCACCTGCAGCGCCTGGCTGTGGCGCCACCAGAGCGTGATCGGCTCCAGGCCGTCGAGCGCGGTCATTCCTTTGGCGACGTGCAGTTGTGTCGCGCTGCGCGACGCAGCGAGCGCCGGTTCGACGTGACCCGCGGCGAGATGGGCGTGCGCAGTGTCGCTCAGGCAGGTCATGAGCAGCGCATCCTGCCCCTTGGGCACGAGGCGCACGGCGCGCTCGAACTGGCGCGCCGCCTCGTGGGAATCACCTTCGCACAGCGCCAGCTCGCCGGCGAGTACGGCGCGGTAGGGCGTGGCACGTGCCGACTGCAGCGCGTTCGCCTGGGCGAGCGCTTGCGCTGCGTAAGCGCGCGCCGCGTCGACCTGGCCGCGGCGCGCCTCGAAAAACGCCAGCGTGAAATTCGCCCCCAACATCGGCCCGTCGCTGCCGGTGCTGCGCATCAGCTCAAGCGCCTGCAGCAACAAGCGCCGCGCGCGGGGGTACAGGCCGAGCGCCTCGTGCGCGCGACCGAGATTGAGCACGACATTGCCCTGACGCTCGACGTAACCCGCGGCTTCGAACGCAGCCAGCGATTGTTTGAGCAGCGAAAGGCGCGCCGCGAGGTCCGCGCTGTTGAACGTGAGCAGGTTCAGTGCGTTGCCCTGGCCAAGCAGGTCACCGCAGCGCCGGCCCACTGCGAGCGCATGCGCCGCAATCCGGTCTGCGTCCGCCGGCTGGCCGCGCGTGTTGTGCACCGACGCCAGCACCCACAGCGAGCGGCCGTGCTGCACGGGATCGCCCTGCGCCTCGAACAGCGCCGCCGCACGCGTCGCCTGGGCGAGTGCGCCGCCGAGGTCTTTGCGGCTGCGAAACTGCGCTTCGGCGAGCACGATCAGGCTTTGCGCCTCAAGCAATGCGTTGCCACTGCGCTGCGACGACTTCAAGGCCACGCCGGCAGTAGCGAGCGCGGCGCGCGGCTTGCCGTTGCGGATTTGCAGAATCGCCTCGCGGTTCGCACTCAGCGCCTCGTGCGCCGCGCTGCGCGTACGCTGCGCGATGCGCTTCATCGCCGCCGCATCGGCAGCGGCCTGCGCGAGCTCGCCCTGCGCCACCAGGCTCTCTGCGCGCAGGTCGAGCAGATCGAGGCGCGCGTCGGCGTCAAAGGGCGCTGAGGCGTCGGGTGCCAGTGCCGTGCCGGCCAAGTCGATCGCCGCTCGATGCCGGCCCGCCCACGCGAGATCCTTCACCTGGGCGATCAACTGAGCCCGCCCCTGCGACAGCTCCGCAGCTTCGTCGGGCCGCGCAGCTGGCCTGGAAGGCCTCAACGGAGATTCATTGGGCATGGTTCTGTGTCATGGGGTCAGGTCTTGCCTTTTGCCTCTAGGCCTGCTGTTCGCCTTGCCAACGTGGCGTCGTCTGTCGTCGCGGTTTCAGCGCGCGCGATCAATCGGCTCACGCGCGACACCGAAAGCCCGAGTTCCCGCGCGATGGCGCTCATCGACAAGCCCCCTTCCGTATGCGCACGATACAGCGCTGCTTCGCGGGTCTGGACACTCTCCAGCCACTGCGCCAGGCTGAGGCTCTTGCGGCGTTGCGCTTTGGGTATCTCCCGATCGACCGCCTTGTGTGGCTCGGCCAACGCCTGCATGCGCTGCACGAAGTCCTCGTCGCCGAGATAGATCTGCTGGCGCAGCGCGCTGTCCCACAAAGCCTGATCGGGTGCGTTGGCCACGAGCTCTGCATACATACGTGTCGCCCGTAGCCGATCGGCGCCGGAGCGAAGCGGCCGCTGCAGCAGGTAGCCGTGCAGGCCCGCGCTGTCAAGCCAGGGCGGAGTTTCCTCGGCGCCCACGTGAGCCCGGTAGCTCGACCACGCCCAGGCATCGGCCTTCCTGACGAGCTTCGCGCGCACCGGGTTCAGTTCGACGTAGCGGCACACTTCGAGCAGGTAGGCCTCGCGATCCACCAGGATCGCCTTGAATCGGCCCTGGAACAAGTGCCCGACCTTGTCGTGCCGGCGATTGAAGATTTGCGTGTAGACGCCGTTCACATGCCGCATCATCAACGACAAATTCGCCTGCCGCGTGTGCAGAACGAAGTGGTAGTGATTGCCCATCAGGCAATAGGCGAGCAACTCGCCGTCGAAGCGTGCCAGCGCTTGTGCTGTCACGCGCAGCAGCGAGCGGCGGTCTTCGTCGTCGGCAAATATCGGTTCGCGCCGGTCGCCGCGAGCGGTGACGTGGTAGACGGCGCCGGGGAATTCGATGCGCAATGATCGAGCCATGGCGCGACGTTACTTCCCGAGGGGGTAAAACGCAATGGGGTCAGGTCTTGCCTTTTGCCCCCTCGCTTCGCTGCGCGAACCACTTGCTCGATGGGAGGGGGCAAAAGGCAAGACCTGACCCCACTCTTCTACCGCTCCCGCCCGGCGCGATTCACCACCTGCGACAACGGCTCCATGAGGTACTGGAACACGGTGCGCTTGTCGCCTTCGATGTACACCTCCACCGGCATGCCGGCGAGCAGCTTCATGTCGCCAGCCTCCGCCAGCTTGGTGGCGTCGGCTTCGATGTGGGCCACATAGAAAGCCGTGTTCGCCTGGCGATCGACCATGCGGTCGGCGGAGATGTAGCTCACCTTGCCGTCGACGAGCTTCGTGCTTCGATACGCAAACGCCGTGAAGCGCATCTGCGCCGCCTGGCCGCGCTGCACGCGGTTGATGTCCTCCGGGCGAACGTTGGCTTCGATGATGAGCTTCTGGTTGTCGGGAACGATTTCCGCAATCGTCTCGCGCGGCGGGATCACGCTGCCCGGGGCAGTCACCTTGAGGTCCATCACTTCACCGGCGACGGGCGAGACGATCACCTGGCGCTTCGCCGCGTCGCCCGTCTTGCGCTGCTCCTGTTGAATTTCCGCCAGGCGCGCCTGCGTCACCTTGAGCTGGTCGCTCGCTTGTTGCCGGTATTCGTTTTGCATCGCCTTGATGCGCAGGCTTGTGTCCAGCAGCTTCTGCTCGCTTCGCGCCAGGTCGGAGCGGCGCTCTTCCAGCTTCACGCCGTAGTCGGCCATCTGCGCCTCGATCTGCGTGACTCGCGCCGAGGAGATGAACCCCTCCTTGAGCAAGCCCTTGTTCGCGGTGAGCTCCTGGCCTTGCAACTTCAGCGATTCGCCGGCGCGTTCGATCTGCGCGCGCAGCGACGAGGTTTCCTGATTCACCTTGGCCTGCTGGTCGCGCAGCAATCCCACTTGCGACGTGAGCGCGCCACGCCGCGCGGCGAACAGCGCGCGCTCGTTGGTCAGCAGCTCGGCCAGGCCAGCGTCGCTGCGCGCCGCCTCCAGA
>JBEBHW010000495.1:0-3542 GCA_040081145.1 Burkholderiaceae bacterium | reverse complement strand
GGCCTCGGCCAACTCGTTCGCACCATGACGCCTGCGCAACTGGGCAGTCTGATCGCCGAAGACTCGGCGCGCTGGGGCCAGGTGGTTCGTGAGAACAACATCAGCGCGCAGTGAAGCGCAAGCCGCCCAGCCTGTCATACCGGCGAAAGCCGGTATTCACTGTCGAGCGCGCCGAACAAGTTCGAAGAGCCATTGCTCGAATCGGTGGATCCCGGCTTTCGCCGGGATGACCGTCACTACAGGAAGTCCCAAAATCATGTCCCGCTACGCCAACTACCACGACCTCAAGATCGATGTGAGCAACAAGCTCGCCACCGTCACGATCAATCGGCCTGATGCGCGCAACGCGATCAACCAGCGGCTGATCCGCGAACTGCGCTCGATCTGGGACGACCTTGCCGATGACCCGGCGGTATTCGCCGTGTTGCTCACCGGCGCGGGCAACTACTTCAGCGTGGGCGGCGACGTGAAAGCGATGTCGGAGCGCCCGGGTGGCGACGTGCTCGAAGAAGGCGAAGTGCACGACCCGATGATCAGCCGCAGGCTCGTGAACCGGCAGCTCGAACTCGACAAGCCGGTGGTCTGCGCGATCAACGGCGACGCGATCGGCCTGGCGGCGACGATTGCACTGATGTGCGACATCACCGTGATGGCCGAAGACGCGCGCATCGGCGACAGCCACGTCAACAAGGTCGGCCTGGTCGCCGGCGACGGCGGCACGATCATCTGGCCCTTGCTGCTGGGCGTGAACAAGGCCAAGGAAATGCTGATGCGCGGCACGCTTCTGAAGGGCCGCGAGGCCGAGCGCATCGGCCTCGTCAACCACTGCGTTCCCGCGGCCGAGGTCGTGGCCTTTGCTCGCGCCATTGCCGAGGAACTCGCGCACGGCCCGGCGTGGGCGATCCGCTGGACGAAGTTGTCGATCAACCAGATCCTCAAGGAGCGCGTGAATCACTTGCTGGAAGCGTCGATGGCGCTCGAGCAAGTCACCTTCGCCACGGCAGACCACAGGGAAGCGACGCGTGCGTTCAAAGAAAAGCGCAAGCCCAAGTTCACGGGAGGATAGAGTTCGCCCAAGCACCGGGCCGATCCCATGAAGCTTTCGTTTCAAATCGTCGACACTGCAGCGCCGCGTGCGCTGGTCGTCGACATTGGTTTGTTCATCATTGCCGGGTGGGTGGGGCGCGACGTCGCCGCCACCGAGCATCACATCGAGGAGTTGGCCGCGCTGGGTGTCAAGCGCCCGAGCACCTACCCCTTGTACTACCGCGTCGCCGCCGATCAGCTGACCCAGGCGCCGCAGATCCAGGTGCTCGGTGCGGATTCATCGGGCGAGGCCGAAGTCTTCGCGTTTTCCTCGCAGGGCGAAATGTTCGTGAGCCTCGTCTCCGACCACACCGACCGCAAGCTCGAAGCGCAAGGTGTGGCGATTTCCAAGCAAGTGTGCGCCAAGCCGGTGGCGCGAAGCGCTTGGCGCTACGCGGACGTCGCTGCGCATTGGGACGAGTTGATCCTGCGCTCCAGCATCGAGGAGAACGGCGCCCAAGTCGTCTATCAGGAAGGGCGCCTGGCATCGCTGCGGCCTCCGCCGGAGTTGATCGCCGGTTATGGTCGCAGCACGGGCGCAGAGGGAAATCGCCTTGCGCAGGGCAGTGCAATGAGTTGCGGTACGCTCTCAGCGATCGGCGGGGTTCGGCCGGCGCTATCGTTCGCAATGGAGTTGTTCGATCCGCGCCGCAAGTGCAGCCTGACGCATCGCTACGCTGTCGAGGTGTTGCCCGTGATTTTCTGAGGCACGCAGCCGGTCATGAACGTTCGATTCCTCGAGACTTTCGTCTGGCTCGCGCAACTGCGCAATTTCCGCATGACCGCCGAGAAGTTGCACACGACGCAGGCGGCGGTGTCGAGCCGCATCGCCACGCTCGAACAAGACTTTGGCGTGCGCCTATTCGATCGCGGCGCACGCGACGTGACGCTCACGCTGGACGGCAGCAAGGCACTCGTCTACGCCGAGCGGCTCGTGCGCACCATGCAGGAAATGCGCGACTCGATGGCGGACCGCACGCTCTATGCCGGGACCATCCGCATCGGCGTGATCGAGTCGATCATTCACTCCTGGTTCCCGCAATTCATGGCGTCGGTGCACCAGGCGTATCCACGGCTCGAGGTCGAACTCACCGATGACACGACGATTCACCTCATAGACCAGTTTTCGCGCGGCAACCTCGACCTGGTGCTGCAGACCGATTCGATCGTCGGCCCGATGGTGCAGAACCTGGCGCTGTGCGACCTGCCGTTGCGCTGGGTAGGTGCCACACATCTGGGCCTGCACAACGAGGCGCTCAGCTTGCCCGATCTCGCGGCGTTCCCGATCCTGAGCTTCTCGCGCAATTCGGGGCCGCACAAGTTCATCGAGCGCCTGTTCGATCACCACGTGGGTAAGCCGGTCCGCGTGAACTGCATGACCTCGGCCTCGGCGATGGTGCGCATGGTTGTCGACGGCTTCGGCGTTGCGCTATTGCCTCCGGCCATCATTGCGCGCGAGTTGCAGGAAGGCTCGTTGAAGTTGCTCAAGGTCGATAGCGAAATGCCCGCAGTGCGGCTGATCGCGTCGTTTCGAACGACTCCGGATAATCCCTTATACGAACAAATTGCGTTGCTCGCGCAAGACACCGCGCAGACTTTTGCGCGGTCCGCCACCGACGAAGTGGCGCGCGTGCCGATCGGCCAGAATGACGCTGCGGCCTGGGAACTGGCGCGCCGCGCCTCGCCGAGCCCACCTCATCAGCGGAACTGATCGCAGGCCAAAGGTTTTTCTTGTTGGACAGCGCTACACGCCTATTCCAGACTTGACCGCATGGCTACTTCATCACTATCTTCTTCTTCCGACTGGCACTACCTTGAGCTGCTCGACATCGCGCGGCGCATCCAGGCGCGCGAGATTTCGAGCGTTGACGCGACCAAGGCGCAGCTGAGTCGCATTCAAAAGCTCGACGGTTCGCTCAAGAGCTACGCCACCTTGATGGCCGACAGTGCGCTGGCCGACGCCGTCCGTGCCGACGCCGAAATTGCGAAGGGCGAGATTCGCGGCCCGTTGCATGGCGCGCCGATCGCGGTAAAGGACCTGTGCTGGACGAAGGGCGTTCCCACCGCCGCGGGGATGACGATCCACGCCAACTTCAAACCCGATCAAGACGCGACCGTCGTGAAGCGCCTGCGCGCTGCGGGCGCCGTGATCATGGGCAAGCTGCAGCTCACCGAAGGCGCCTACGCCGACCATCACCCGAAGATCGCCGTGCCGGTCAATCCGTGGAACGCTGCGCACTGGTCGGGCGCGTCGTCCAGTGGCTCAGGCGTGGCCACCGCTGCCGGGCTGTGCTACGGGTCGCTCGGCTCGGACACGGGTGGGTCGATCCGCTTCCCTTCTGCTGCCAACGGCTTGACTGGAATCAAACCGACCTGGGGTCGCGTCAGCCGCTTCGGCGTGTTCGAGCTTGCCGCGACGCTGGACCACATTGGCCCGATGGCGCGCAGCGCTGCCG
>JBEBHW010000494.1:0-3560 GCA_040081145.1 Burkholderiaceae bacterium | reverse complement strand
CCTGCAGGTAGGGCACGGCCATCAGTTCGGCGGCGGAATCGAACAGGCTCACCTTGAGCGCCGCGCCGCGGCCGGTGCGCGCGCGCGCGAGCAGCGCCTGCTGGATTCCCACCAGGGCGTTCAGGCCGGCGTTGATGTCGCACAGCGACACGCCGATGCGACCCCATTCGCCGGGCGCACCACTCACCGACACAAGCCCGCTCTCGGCCTGCACCAGCAGGTCGTAGGCTTTCATCTTGTAGAGGCGACCGCGGTCACCATAACCGCTGATGTCGCAGGTGATGAGGCGCGGATGCAAAGCGCGCAGTGCGGCGCTGCCCAGCCCCAGGCGCTGCGCAGCGCCCGGCGCCAGGTTCTGGATGAAGACGTCGGCGCGCGCGATGATGCGCTGCAGCAGCTGCAAATCGGACTCGCGCTTCAGGTCCAGCGCGATCGACTCTTTGCCGCGGTTGATCCAGACGAAATAGCTCGACTCGCCGTGCACCGCGCTGTCGTAGCCGCGTGCGAAGTCGCCCTCGGGGCGTTCGACCTTGATGACGCGTGCGCCGGCGTCGGCGAGCCGGCTCGAGCAATACGGCGCCGCCACGGCCTGCTCCAGCGCCACCACCAGCAGCCCGGCGAGCGGCAGCTCGGCGGCGCTGCCGCTCGGAGGCGAAGGGGGGCTGGGGTTCATGCACGCTCCTGGAACGGTCTACTGACGACAATTGTGCAAGCTCCGCCGGCGCGCGGCCATTGGCTTTGCGCGAATCCAGCATTGCTCGGCGTGGGGTCGGGTGCACCACAGTTTGCAGCGCGATGGGCTCCTAGGCGAGCACCTTCGCGAACGCTACCGCCGTCGCCTCGACGTTGTTCGAGTTCAGCCCCGCGACGCACATGCGCCCCGAGCGCACCAGGTACACGCCGTGCTTCTCGCGCAGTATGTCGACCTGCTCGGGCGACAAACCGGTGTAGCTGAACATGCCACGCTGGGTGAGGAAATAGCTGAAGTCGCGCCCCGGCACCTTGGCCGACAGCACCGCGTGAACGCGGTCTCGCATCGCCAGGATGCGGCTGCGCATGGCTGCGAGTTCACGTTCCCAGATCGGGCGCAGCTCGGGGTCGGCGAGCACCGTCGCGACGATTTGCCCGCCATGGATGGGCGGGCTCGAGTAGTTGCGCCGCACCGCGAACTTCAGTTGACCCAGCACGTTGGTGGCCTGGGCAGCGCTGGGGCAGACGACGCTCAAAGCGCCGCAGCGCTCGCCGTACACGCTCATGCTCTTGGAAAACGAATTCGCGACGAAGAAGCTCATTCCGGCCGACGCCAGCGCGCGCACCGCGTAAGCGTCTTGCACGATGCTGTCGCCAAAGCCCTGGTAGGCGAGGTCCAGATAGGGCAGCGCCTCGCGCTCGCGCAGGACCGGAATCAATTGGTCCCACTGCGCGGGGGTCAGGTCCACGCCCGTCGGGTTGTGGCAGCACGCGTGCAACAAGACGATGCTGCGTGCCGGCACGCGGCGCAGCGCCTGCAGCATCGCGTCGAACTTCAAACCGCCGGTCGCGGCGTCGTAGTACGGATAGGTGTGAACCGCCAGGCCCGCGCCTTCGAACATCGAACGGTGGTTGTCCCAGGTCGGGTCGCTGACCCAGACTTCGCTGCCGGCAAAATGGCTCGCAAGAAAATCCGCGCCGACTTTCAGGCCGCCGCTGGAGCCCACCGACTGGATCGTCGCGACACGCTCGCTGACCACAGCTTCATGGTCTGCGCCGAACAACAAGCGCTGAACGCCGCTGCGAAAGTTCGCCGCGCCTTCGATGGGAAGGTAAGGCTTGGGTGCGTCCCTCGCCACGACCAGACGCTCCGCCCGGCGCACCGATTCGAGCACCGGAATGCGCCCGGCGTCGTCGAAATAAATGCCGATGCTCAGATTGATCTTGTTCGGGCGCGGGTCCTTCTGAAAGTCTTCGTTGAGACTGAGGATCGGATCACCGGCAAAGGGGGGGATGTGTTGGAACATGGTCGAAGAATCAGCGAGGGTCACGCCGCGAGTGCGGCTTCGATGTCGGCGCGCAGCGATTCGGGCGCGTCGCCCGGCGCGTAGCGCTTGATCACGCGGCCGTCGCGGCCGACGAGGAATTTCGTGAAGTTCCACTTGACGGCCTGGCTGCCGAGCAAGCCCGGCGCTTCGCTGGTCAGCCACTTCCACAGCGGGTGCGCGGCCCCACCATTCACGTCGACCTTGGCCATCATCGGAAAGCTCACGCCGTAGTTCAATTCGCAGAACGACGCGATGTCCGAATTGCTGCCCGCGTCTTGCGCGCCGAACTGGTTGCACGGAAAGCCGACGATCGTCAGGCCCTGCTCGCGGTAGCGCTGCCACAAACCCTCAAGCCCGGCGAATTGCGGCGTGAATCCGCAGGCGCTGGCGGTGTTGACGATGAGCAGCACCTTGCCGCGCTGCGTCGACAGATGCGCCGGTTTGCCCTGGATCGACAGCGCTTCGAAGTCGTAGATGCTGCTCTTGGGTGGGGTCATGGCAATCTCGGATGGCTTGAACCCGCCGATGGTAGCGCGGGCGTGGCTCAAGCAGGCGCGGGCGCTTCGAGTGTGGACAGCGCCGCAGCAAGGAGGATCATTGCGCCGCCCACCAGGAGTTGGGTCGTCAGCACGCCACCCCCCAGCAGCAACGCCGACGCGGAAGCAAAGAGCACTTCGGTGAGCATGATCACCGAGGTGACATTGGCGCGCAAGCGCGCCGCGCCGTACTGAAGCGCGAGATTACCGAGCAAAAACAGCAGCGCCAAGCCGAGCGCCCAGGGGGCGAGCGGCCAGTCGGGCGCGGCAGGCCAGGGCAGCTCGCCTTGCAGTGCCAGCAGCCCCCCCAAAACTCCCGAGACGACGGCGCCGCCGGCGAACATCGCCAGCGCGCGCGCCTCCTCCGGCTGGTGCGCTTCGCGGCGCAGCATCACGTTGTTCAGCGCGAACGAGAAGCCACCGAGCACACCCAGCCAGTCGGCGAGGGCACGCGGCCAAGGCCAGGCGCTCGCGCCCGCCACACCCTCCGGCCAAAGCACGACGGCTGCGCCGGCCAGTGCGAGCGCAGCACGCACCACCGCACTGCGCGTCAGCGTCTCGTGCAAGAGCCAACGCGCGAGCAACACCGCCCACAGCGGCATCAGGTAAAAAAGCAGCACGACGCGAACTACGTCGCCGATCACGACACCCCAGTTGAACGCCGCATTCGTCGCGCCGGCAGCAAGCACCAGCACCCACAGCGTGGGCGTTCGCAGCAATCGGGGAACCGCGGCGGGGCGCAAGCCGACGATCACGAGCACGCTCAGGCCGTAGACGAAGAACGTCGTCCACAACGGGTGCACGCCGCGCACCTCGAGTTGGCGAAACGGCCACCAGCTCGTGCCCCACACGAGGGCGTTGAACGTCAGCGCCAGAGCAGGAAGGAGGGACGTGAGGCGCGGGGCGGCGAGGGGCATTTGGCGATTGTCGGCGTGCGTCCGCCAATGAGTTCGTGCCGTTCGACCGTGCTTGTGTCTCCGGCCGGCGCTAACGCGCCTTAACTTTG
>JBEBHW010000493.1:0-3581 GCA_040081145.1 Burkholderiaceae bacterium | reverse complement strand
GTCGATTTCACCTCGACATGGGTGGCCAGCGGCCTGAGCACGCTGAACGCACGCCTGAGCTACGGCCGCACCGCGTTCGAAGGACAGGTGCTACGCAACGTCAAGGGGGTTACGGGCTCGCTGGGCTGGGACTGGAAAGCGACCGGCAAGTTGAACTTCACGACAAATCTCAGCCGCGACTCCGGGTCGGAGACGGCGCTGGTTGCGCTGGCAAACAACCAGGGCAGCGCGGTGGGCGACAACAGCGTGCTGACGAGCGCCCTCGGCTTGGCCCTGGCCTACGAGGCAAGCGCAAAGATTCGCGTCACGCTCGGCGGGCGCTACGCGCGGCGCGAGCTCGTCAGCGGGAGCAACGTCGGCCGTGACCGTTCATCCGCGCTGTCGCTCGGGATCAACTATGCCCCAAGCCGCGGTTGGCAGCTCGGCTGCAACGCCTCGCGAGACGAGCGCGCCGCGTTGGACAACGCGACTGTCGTTTCGACCCCGTACAGTTCCAAGCTGGCAAGCTGCAGCATTCAATTGAGCATTCGATGAGCAAAACCACGATTCTGTTGACCGGCGCGACGGGTTACATTGCATCGCACACTTGGTTGGCCTTGCAAGAGGCCGGCTTCAACGTGGTGGGCGTCGACAACTTCAGCAACAGCTCGCCGCAGGTGCTCGATCGTCTTGCGCGAATCGGGTCGATGCACCCCGATTTCGTTCGCGCCGACGTTTGCGATGCGGGGGCGTTGGACGCCATATTCGCGCAACGCAAGATCGCCGCCGCGGTGCATTTTGCTGCGCACAAGGCGGTCGGCGAGAGTTCAGCCAAACCGCTGGACTACTACGCCAACAATCTCGGCAGTCTGCTGACGCTGTGTCGCGTCATGCAGACCCGCAGCTGCCAGACGCTCGTCTTCAGCTCCAGCGCCACCGTCTATGGCAAGCCCGAGAAACTGCCGATCCGCGAAGACGCTGCGCTGTCGACAACAAACCCGTACGGCGCGACAAAATTGATGGGCGAAAACATTCTGCGAGATCTGCAGCTTGCCGACCCGATGTGGGCAGTGGCGCTGCTGCGCTACTTCAACCCCGTAGGCGCCCACGAAAGCGGCCTGATCGGCGAGGACCCGCGCGACACGCCCAACAACCTGATGCCTTACGTCAGCCAGGTCGCGGTGGGCAAGCGGGCGCGCCTGCAGGTCTTCGGCAACGACTACGCCACGCCCGACGGCACCGGGGTTCGAGATTACCTCCACGTGCTCGACTTGGCCGAGGGTCATGTCGCGGCACTGCGCTATTTGCTCGACGCGAAACGCTCCATCACTGCCAATCTGGGCACGGGCCGGGGTTACAGCGTGCTGGAACTGGTTCGTGCGTTCGAGCGCGCGAGCGGACGCAGCGTGCCGTTTGACATCGTCGCGCGGCGTCCCGGCGACATCGACGCGTGTTACGCCGATCCGACCCTTGCGCGACAAGTTCTGGGTTGGCAAGGGCAGCGCGACCTCGATTCGATGTGCACCGATGCCTGGCGTTGGCAACGTTTGAACCCCCAGGGCTTGGCCGGGTAGCACACCGCCAGATCACGCACTGGATCAGCGCTCCCGACAACCGGCGCCGCATTGCGCCACAGGAGGAAACTTGACATCAATTGAAGTCTGCCCAGTCATCATGGCTGGCGGCAGCGGCACGCGGTTATGGCCGTTGTCGCGCGCGCAACATCCGAAGCAGTTCCTCGCCTTGCACGGCGACCGAAGCCTGTTTCAACAGGCCGTGCAGCGCGTCGCGGGGCTGCGAGGCCCAGGCCTGAACGTCGGCGCGCCGAGCATCGTCTGCAACGAAGACCACCGATTCCTCGTTCTCGATCAGCTTCGCGAGCTCGATTTGCCCGCCGCGGCGCTGTTGCTTGAACCCCTAGGGCGAAATACGGCGCCGGCGATGACCTTGGCCGCGCTGTACGCCATCGAGGGCGGTGCCGACCCCGTTCTGGCGGTCACGCCGGCCGACCAGACGGTGACCGACGAGACTGCCTTTGCTGGGTCGTTGGAACGCGCAGTGCGCGCTGCGGCGGGCGGAGCGATCGTCACCCTCGGCGTGGTTCCGGACCGGCCGGAAACCGGCTTCGGCTACATCCGTTGTGCCGGCACCCACGATGCCGGGCAAGACGCCCTGGCAGTGGCTCAGTTCGTCGAAAAGCCCGATCTGGCCACGGCCCAGCGCTACCTCGCCGGCGGCGACTACTTTTGGAACAGCGGCATGTTCGTCGTGCGTGCGTCCACGTGGTTGGCGGCCATCGAACACTTCCGCCCCGACATTGCCGCCGCAACGCGCGCTGCCTGGCGCACACGAAAGACTGACGCGAGCTTCGTGCGCCCTGGGCGCGAAGAATTTGCCGCCATTCCCGCCGAATCGGTCGACTACGCCGTGATGGAGCGGGTCACGTCGACACGCGACGCCGGGCCAGCTTTTTCGGTCCGCATGGTGCCGTTGCACGCCGGATGGTCCGACCTCGGCGCCTGGGACGCCGTCTGGCAGGTGAGCGACAAAGACGCTGCCGGCAACGCCAGCCGCGGCGATGCGTTGTTCCAGGACTGTCGCGCCACTCTCGTGCACGCGACGTCGCGCCTCGTAGGCACAGTGGGGCTGGACAACGTGGTCGTGATCGAAACGTCCGACGCGGTGCTCGTCGCCGATCGCCGCCACAGTCAGGACGTCAAATACATCGTCGGCCAACTGCAGGCAGCCAAGCGCAGCGAACACATCCTGCCGCGGCAAGTGCACCGTCCCTGGGGCTGGTACGACAGCGTCGACGAGGGACCGCGCTTCAAGGTCAAGCGCATCATGGTCAAGCCCGGCGCGTCGCTGAGCCTGCAGATGCATCACCATCGCGCCGAACACTGGATCGTCGTCAAGGGCACGGCCGAGGTGACGGTGGGCGAGCGCGTGATTCTGCTCAGCGAGAACGAGAGCACCTTCATCCCGCTCGGGCACAAGCACCGCTTGGCCAACCCCGGCAAGGTGGCACTCGAAATCATCGAAGTGCAGTCGGGAAGCTACCTCGGCGAAGACGACATCGTTCGGTTCGACGACACTTACGGCCGGACAAGTTGAGCCTGGTTGCGAACGCTCCGCCGGGCCGACAGATCGAGCGACGCGAGCGCGTGCCCGCGAGATCAGGCGTTCACAGGCGCCACAGGTGCGCTCCGGTTTCTTCGATCTGCTCGCTCGCGTAGAAACTCTTCACGTCGGCGAACACGCCGCCGCGCACCAGACGCTCGGTAATTCGCGGCACACCCATCGCGCTGTATTCCTTGTGCGAGACGGCAGCGACGATGGCATTGGCCTTGGGCAGATCTGCCCAATTCGTCAGACGTACACCGTACTCGTGTTCGCATTCACTGGAGTCGGCCACCGGGTCGTGGACAAAGACGTTGACGCCGAAGCTCTTCAGTTCGCGCACGACGTCGATCACCTTGCTGTTGCGCACGTCGGGGCAATTTTCCTTGAACGTCATGCCCAGAACGATGACGTTCGCGCCCTTGACGGATAAATCGGCAGCGATCATCTGCTTGATGGTTTGCTCGGCGACGTATTTGCCC
>JBEBHW010000492.1:0-3582 GCA_040081145.1 Burkholderiaceae bacterium | reverse complement strand
TCGCAGCACGGGGCGGCGTTTCGCCGGGATGACGAGGGTTGGTGGGCAAGCCTCGAGGCCACATCGAACGTCAGCAATGGGCCGAAAGCGAACGCACGCCCTTCACGCATCGCAGCACCCTGAATCGCCAACTCAAGCCTCATATCTTGCGCGCCTGCACTTGCTGGAACAGCCCCTCGGGGCGAAACATCAGGACCGCGGCCATCACGATGTAGATTGAGAACAGCTCGGCCACCGGCCACAAGTGCACCGCCATGGATCGCGCCAGCCCGACGATCAGCGCGCCGATCGCCGCGCCCGGAATGCTGCCCAAACCGCCGATGATGACCACGGCAAACGAGACGATGATCACGCCGACCGACACGCCCGGCTGCACCGAGATCATCGGCGCCGTGAACGCGCCGCCGATCGCCGCGAGAAAAATGCCGATCGCAAACGCGCCCATGTAGACGCGCGACACGTTCACGCCCATGCTCGCCGCCACTTCTTCGCTGTGGATCACGGCGAGAACGATCTTGCCTTGCCGGGTTCGGTTCAGACCCCACCACACGGATACGCCGATGACGGCGGCGAGCCCGACGAGGATGAAGTCGTAGCCCACGTAGACCTGCGTGCCGACGTCGACATTGCCGAACAGGCTGTACGGCGCCGACACGTAATACGGGTTCGCCCCCCAGATCAGCTTCGTCACGTCTTCCAGGATCAGAAACAGCGCATACGTGACGAGCACGAGCAGCACTTCGTCGCGGCCGTAGAAAAACCGCAAGAGGCCGCGTTCGATCAAAGGGGCGACGAGTGCGGCCACCGTCACTGCGGCGAGCAGCAGCGCGACGATGGACCACGCTGGCGCAAATTTCAGCGCAGCGAACCAACCGACAAAACTCGCCGCCGCGTACGCGCCGAGCGCATAAAAACTGCCGTGGGCGATGTTCAGGATCTTCAGCACGCCAAAGACGAGCGTCAGCCCGAGCGCGACGATGAACAGCCACGACGCGTAGGTCAGGCCGTCGATGAAGATGGTGAGCGCAGTACTCATGATGCATGAAAAACGCGGGGCAAGCCCCGCGTCGCACGGCTCATCCCGGCGTCAATTGCACTTCGCTCCGGGGAAGCCGGCCTTGATCCAGTCTTCCGACTTCATGTTCGGCGGCGGATTCACGCAATCCGCCGGGAAGCGCTGAATGTCCTCCAACATGACCATCTTCTTCGCCGCGTCGTAGCGTGTCTTGCCGATCGCCGTGTCTTGCACCGCCTGGTGGCCACCGCCGAGCGCCATGCGCACCTTGCCGGCCGGCGTGTCCCATTCAGAACCGCGTAAGGCCGCGGCGAGCTGCTCGGGTGTGGGCTTCTTGCCGCCGTTGGCCGCCATCGCTTTCTCCACCGCAAGCTTCAAGCCGAGCAGCGCCTGGATCATGCGATTCGGCGCCTGCACCGGGTAAATGGTGTACGCCTTCTGGTAAATGCCCCACCACCAGTCGTTCAACGCCGACTTCGGCGAGAGCAGGCCGTACTGGCCGCGCGCACCCAGGATGACGCCGTCGGGCATCTTGTCGCCCAGGCCCGGCAGCACGTGGTCGCCCGCGGAGAACACGAACTGGCTGCGCTTGAACATGCCGCGCGGCGCACCTTGCAGCACCAGCGCCTGGAGGTCGCCGCCCCAGAGACTCGAGTGCGTGACGTCAGCGGACTTGGCCATCAGCGCCGAGATTTCGGTGCCGTACTGGCCCGCGCCGAACTTGGGCAGCAAGTCTTCGCCGGGCTTCGCGCCGGGGTAGATTTTTTCCATCGACAGCAGAAAGTCCTTGCGCGAGTCCTGGCCCCAGGCGTAGTCCTGGTTGATCATGTTGAAGGTGTCGGCCTTGACGCCGCGCGCCTTCAGGTAGCGCGCCAGCGCGACGTTGTCCATCGTCGCGTGCGCGGCTGTGCGGAACACGTAGTTGTATTTGCCCTCTTCGAAAATGCGCGGCGTGCCGCAGTCGTAGAGGATGAGGAACTTCTTCATCTCTTCGGCCACCGGCGCCACCGCCAGGCAGTCGCCTGAGCCGACATAGCCGACAACGGCGTCGACGTTGTCGCGGTCATAGAGGTTGCGCATCTCCTGCACCTGCTTCGTCGCGCCGCCGTTCTCGTCGACATAGATCGGCTCGATCTTCACGCCGCCAAAACCGACCTTGTTGTACGGCGCGGGTGCGCCGCCGGCGTTGAACGCCTCGATCACGACTTTCGCGCCGTTCACTGCCGGAATGCCAAAACTCTCCGCCGCCTGACCAGAGAGGAAACTCACGATGCCGAGCTTGAAGGTTTCCTGAGCGTGGGCGAGGGGCGCGGCGAGCGCGGACGCTGCGGCGGCTGTGGCAAGCGCCGTGCGCGCGAGCGCGGGGCGTAGTGAGAATTTCATGGTGGTCTCCGTAAGGTGGGCGAAATGATGGCCGAGCCGGCAAGCGCGGCCGCATTGTCGATTCTTTTCATTCGCCGGCGAATGAATGGGCATGAGCGAAAACCCTGCGAGGAACTGGCACGACGCTGCATGATGGCTTTCAGCCGCCCGCCACGCCCTGCGTCGCCACGTACAGCGAATACACCGCGTGGCTCGCCGCCATGAACAGGCGATTGCGCGCCGGGCCGCCGAAACACACGTTCGCGCAGCGCTCGGGCAGATGGATGTGCAGCAGCGGCTTGCCTTGCGACGAGAACACGCGCACCCCGTCCAGCCCCTCGCGCATTCCCCAGCCGCACCACAGGTTGCCATGCACGTCGACACGAAAGCCGTCGGGCGTGCCGCCTTCGCTGTCGATGAGGGTGCGCTTGTTCGTGAGGCCCGCGCCGCCTTGCACCACGTCGTAGGCGAGGATGAGGCGCGGCGTGGAGCGGCTCTCGACGATATAAAGCACGCTCTCGTCGGGCGAGAACGCCAGGCCGTTCGGGCAGTTGATGCCTTGCGCGACGACGTCGAGCTTCCCACTTAGCGGGTCGAGTCGGTACACGTCGGTCGGCAGCTCGGGCGTCGCCGCGTGGCCTTCATAGTGGTGCAGGATGCCGAACGGCGGATCGGTGAACCAGATCGAGCCGTCGCTTTTGCAGACGATGTCGTTCGGCGAGTTCAGCCGCCTGCCTTCGAAGTGGCTCGCGAGCACCGTGAGGCTGCCGTCGTATTCGGTGCGCGTGATCCGCCGCGCGCCGTGTTCGCAGGTAAGCAGCCGGCCCTGGCGGTCGCGCGTATTGCCGTTGCCGAAGTTGGACGGGCTGCGGTACACGCTGACCGCGCCGGTTTCTTCATCCCAGCGCAGCGTCTTGTTGTTCGGGATGTCGTTCCACAGCAGGCAACGCGCGTCGCCGAAGTAGACCGGCCCTTCGCACCAGCGCATGCCGCCGGCCAGGCGCTCGATGCTCGCACTCGCCAGGCGCAGCGCTGCGCCTTCAGGGGCGAGCACCTCGACGGCCGGGTCGGGCAGGCGCAGCGCCGGGGCCCAAGCGGGTTCGGCGGCAACTGCGGGTTGCGCCTTCGGGTCAGCGGACGTGGCCATGGTCGCGTGGCCGCCCACGAAGGGGCTGGCGCAGGAAGGATGAGGAAGGCCAAAGCAT
>JBEBHW010000018.1:0-15054 GCA_040081145.1 Burkholderiaceae bacterium | reverse complement strand
TTCTGGGCGTATGCATTTGCCGTCGTCTTCATGCGTGCGCGCGCCATCGTTCTGGAACGTGAAAAACACACGGATTGGGCGCTTGATGCATGTCAAGCGTCGGCGCGGGTTCGGAGTGCATCATGAACTGGCACAGTGCGACGGAGTTTTTTGCGATGGGCGGTTACGGCCTGTACGTGTGGGGTTCGTACGGCGTCGCGCTCGTGATCATGCTCATCGAACCCCGTCTCGCTGCGCAGCGGCATCGCCTGGCGCGCAGCGAGATTGCCGACGCAACCCGACAGGAGCATTGAGATGAAACCGCGTCACAAGCGAATTGCGATCATCGTCGCCGGATTGGGCTTGGTGGGGGGCGCCGCCGGCCTGGTGCTCAACGCATTCCAGAGCAACCTCGTGTTCTTCTATTCGCCCACTCAAGTGGCCGCGCAAGAAGCGCCCGTCGCCAAGACCTTCCGCCTGGGGGGCCTGGTTGAAGTGGGCAGCGTGAAGCGCGATGGCTTGAACGTCAGCTTCGTCGTCACCGACACCGTCAAGTCGACACCGGTGCGCTACCAGGGCATCTTGCCGGACCTGTTCAAGGAAGGCAAAGGCGTCGTCGCCCAGGGCCAATTGAAGGGCGGTGTCTTCGAGGCGCGCGAAGTGCTCGCCAAGCACGACGAGAACTACATGCCGCCCGAGGCTGCGGCGGCGCTGGAGCGTGCTGCCAAGGTGAACAGACAAGTAGGTTCGACGGTCGTTCAGGAGAGCAAACCATGATCCCGGAAATTGGCCACATTGCACTCTGGCTTGCCCTGGGCGTCTCGCTCGTATTGGGCGTGGTGCCGATGTGGGGCGCACAGCGCGGCCGCGCCGACTGGATGGCGCTGGCGCGGCCTGCGACGACGCTGCTGTTCGTGCTCGTTGCGTTTTCGTTTGCCTGCCTGATGGCGAGTTTCGTGCGCCACGACTTTTCGGTGCTCTACGTCGCGTCGAATTCGAACTCGGCGCTGCCGCTGCCTTACCGCATCGCCGGGGTCTGGGGCGGCCACGAGGGCTCGCTTCTGCTGTGGGTGTTGATGCTGTGCGTGTGGATGCTCGCCGTGGCGCGCTTCAGCGCGCACCTGCCGATGGCGGTGCTCGCGCGAATCCTCGCCGTGATGGGCCTCGTGACGCTCGGCTTCCTGCTGTTCATGCTGCTCACCTCGAACCCTTTTGATCGGCTCTGGCCCGCCGCCCCCGACGGGCGCGACCTGAATCCGCTGTTGCAGGACCCCGGCATGGTGATCCACCCGCCACTGCTCTACATGGGCTATGTGGGCTTTTCCGTCGCCTTCGCGTTCGCCATTGCGGCGCTTATCGGCGGCAATCTCGACGCGACGTGGGCACGCTGGACGCGCCCGTGGACGACGATCGCCTGGATGTTCCTGACGATAGGCATTGCGCTGGGAAGCTGGTGGGCATACTACGAACTCGGCTGGGGCGGCTGGTGGTTCTGGGACCCGGTGGAAAACGCCTCGTTCATGCCTTGGCTGGTGGGCACCGCGTTGATCCACTCGCTGGCGGTAACGGAAAAGCGCGGCAGCTTCAAGTCGTGGACGGTGCTGCTCGCGATCATGGCGTTTTCGCTGTCGCTGCTCGGAACCTTCCTCGTGCGCTCGGGTGTCTTGTCGTCGGTGCATGCCTTTGCCACCGACCCGAGGCGCGGCCTGTTCATCCTCGCCTTCCTCGTGATCACGATTGGCGCATCGCTCGCGCTCTATGCGTGGCGCGCGCCGCAGGTGGGCCTGGGCGCGCGCTTCGAGCTGATTTCGCGCGAAACCGCGCTGCTCGCGAACAACGTGTTGCTCGTCGTCGCAGCCTCCGCTGTCTTGCTCGGCACGCTCTACCCCTTGGCGCTGGACGCACTGGGCATGGGCAAGATTTCGGTCGGGCCGCCGTACTTTGACAGCGTCTTCATGCCGCTCATGGCGCCGGCGATCTTCCTGATGGGCATCGGCCCGATGGCGCGCTGGAAAAGCGCCGAGTTGCCCGACATCGCGCGGCGCCTGCGCTGGGCATTGGGCGTGGCGGTGGTCGCTGCTGTGGGCAGTGCCTGGCTCGCCGGGGGCGTGACGCTGGTAGGAACTTTTGGCCTGTTGATGGCGTTCTGGATCGTTGCCGCCCTGGCGACGCACTTGCAGGAGCACGTCATGCCGCAAGGCGCGAAGCTCGCCGACGTGCCGCATCGCCTCACCCTGATCCCGCGTGCCACCTACGGCATGATGCTCGCGCACCTGGGCGTGGCGGTGTTTTGTTTTGGCGTCGCGATGGTCAAGTCCTACGAAGTTGAACGCGACGTGAAGATGGCGCCCGGCGACAGCACGACCATGCGCGGCTACACCTTCACGTTCCGCGGTGCGCACGAGGTGCAGGGTCCCAACTATGTGGCGATGCGGGGGGTGATCGAGGTTACGCACGACGGTCGCAAGGTCAATGAACTGCACCCTGAGAAGCGCCTGTACCGCGTGCAGCAGAACACGATGACGGAAGCCGCCATCGATACCGGCTTCACGCGCGACCTGTACGTGGCGCTCGGCGAGGGCATCGACGACGGCAAGTCCTGGATCGTGCGCATCTACCTCAAGCCTTTCATCGACTGGATCTGGGGCGGCGCATTCATGATGGCGATGGGCGGCCTGCTCGCGGCGACGGATCGTCGTTACCGCGCGAAGAAGCGCAGCGAGGAAACACTGCCCGCGAACCTGGGAGCCGCCACGTGAAGGGCTTGCGGTTTCTGATTCCGCTGGGCCTGTTCATCGTGCTCGTCGGCTTTCTCGCGGTGGGCCTGAAACTCGACCCGCGCGAAGTGCCTTCGCCGTTGATCGGCAAGCCCGCGCCGAAATTCGCGCTGCCGTTGCTGGCCAATGCGAACCAGTCGATGCGCCGCGAAGACCTGCTCGGCAAGGTCTGGATCCTCAACGTCTGGGCGTCGTGGTGCGCGGCGTGTCGCGACGAGCACCCGCTGCTGGTGGAGTATTCGCGCGCCAAACGCGTGCCGATTTACGGCCTGAACTACAAAGACACGCGCGAGGCCGGCCAGCAATGGCTGGCGCGCTTCGGCAACCCCTACGACGCGTCGCTGTTCGACCAGGACGGGCGTGTGGGCATCGACTGGGGCGTGTACGGCGTTCCGGAAACCTTTGTCGTCGACCGCGAGGGCATGATCCGCTTCAAGCACATCGGTGCGCTGACGCCGGCGATCCTGCGCGAGCGCATCGAACCCTTGCTGAGGCAGCTCAATGGCTAAGGCTTTGCGCTGGCTTGCGTTGTCTCTGACCTTGGCGGTCGCAACTGCGGTGGCCAAGGAGGCGCCCCTGGCCGCGGCCGACCCGGCAATCGAAAAGCGCATGTTGAGCCTGGCCGCCGAACTGCGCTGCCTCGTGTGCCAGAACCAGACGATCGCCGATTCGAATGCGCCGCTCGCTGAAGACTTGCGGCGTCAAGTCCGCGAAATGATCGCGCGCGGCGAGTCCGACAAGCAAATCATCGAGTTCATGACACAACGCTATGGCGATTTCGTGCTGTACCGCCCGCCGCTGAAGGGCACGACCGCGGCCTTGTGGTTTGGTCCGTTCGCGCTCCTGCTGGGGGGGTTGACGATCTTCATCGTCGTATTGCGGCGGCGCAGCCGCCTCGCCGCAGATCGGTTCGAGCCGGACCAGATCGACGACGAGACGCCCGTCGCGAGGCCTTGATTGAGTCCAGCGCCCCGCCCCAGCGCCGCCTGTTGAATCGCTCACCCCGCGAAAGCCCATGCAAGAAGCATCTATCGAAACATTGAAATCGCAACTCCTGCAACTCAAGCAGCTGCACGACACCGGCGCCTTGCCGCAAGCCGAGTACCAAAGCAGTAAAGCGGGCCTGGAGCGCCGCCTCGTCGATTTGGTGTTGGCCGCTGCCGGGCCAGGCGCGCCACCGCAGGCCGTGGCGCCAACGTCGGCGCAGGTCGTGCCGCAGGCTCCGGCGCAGCACATGTCGCGAGCTGCGACACCGGCCGGGGTTGCAAACCCGGCGGCCGCGAAGCTTGGCGCGACCCCACCGTCGCGCCGCTTGCTCGCCGTGCTCGGCGGGCTCGTTCTGGCGGTGGCGGCGGGCGGCTATGCGCTGACCGGTTCCCCGTCGCTGTTCGTCGCCTCCGGCCCACCCGCCGTGGCAGGCGCTGGTGCGCGCGACGGCGCAGCCGCCCCGCACGCCGTCAGCTCCGACCAAATCGCCGAAATGACGCAGCGTCTCGCGGCTCGGCTCAAGGAGCAGCCGCAGGATCCGCAAGGCTGGGCGATGCTCGGCCGCTCGTACTCGGTGCTGGGCCGCAACGACGACGCGGTGCAGGCCTATGCAACGGCCATCGCGCAGCAGGGCGACGATGCGGCGCTGCTCGCCGATTACGCCGACGCGCTCGCGGTGAAGAACAACCGCGTGCTGGCCGGAGAGCCGATGAAGTGGGTGCGCCGTGCGCTCGAGGTCGACCCGAAGAACGTCAAGGCGCTGGCGCTGGCGGGTACCGACGCGTTCGACCGCAAAGACTTCGCCGGCGCTGTGAAGCTGTGGGAAAAACTGCTTGAACACGGGCCGAACGACGCCGGCTTCGTCGAGCAGGTCAAGAACAGCATTGCCGAGGCGCGCGAACGTGGTGGGATCGCTGGCGCGGCGCCGCGCGCCGCGGCGCCGGCCGCTCCGACTGCTCCGCCGGCGAATGGCAACGCCGCCGCGCCTAAGCAGGCGGCTGGCCTATTGGACGGCGCCGGGGTCAGCGGCTCGGTGCGCCTGAGCGCTGCGCTCGCGGCAAAAGCCAGTCCCGACGACACTGTATTCATCTTCGCGCGCGCCGCCGAGGGCTCGCGCATGCCGTTGGCAGTGCTGCGCAAGCGCGTGCGCGACTTGCCGGCCACGTTCACGCTCGACGACAGCCTTGCGATGTCGCCCGCGGCGAAGATCTCCGGGGCGCCGCAAGTCATCGTCGGCGCGCGCATCAGCAAGAGCGGGCAGGCGATGGCCACACCGGGAGACTTGACCGGCCAGGTCGGGCCCGTGGCGCTGGGCAGCCGCAGCCTCACTCTGGAAATCGACTCCGAAGTGAAGCCTTGAGGTCGGGTCGCGCTTGAGCGGGTGAATCCAGGACATGGATTACCTCTACCTGTACCTGGCCGTCATCGCGGTGGCGATGGTGCTCTACGTGCGCCGGCAGCGTCGCATTCACGCGATGCACGCCGCTGAACTTGCGACCTCGGTCGAGGGCGGCATGGCCGAGCCGCCGTCGCTGCACCCAGTCATCAACAACGTGCGTTGCATCGGCTCGGGAGCATGCGTCAAGGTCTGCCCGGAAGATGCGCTGGGCATCGTCAAAGGCAAGGCGGTGCTCGTCAACGCAGCAGCGTGCATCGGCCACGGCGCGTGTCGCCTGGCGTGCCCGGTGGAGGCGATCACCCTGGTGTTCGGCACCGAGAAGCGCGGCATCGACATCCCCGAGGTGAACCCGGAGTTCGAAACCAATGTGCGCGGCATCTTCATCGCCGGAGAGTTGGGCGGCATGGGCTTGATCCGCAAGGCCGCGGAGCAGGGCAAGCAGGCGATCGAGACGATTCGCAAGCGCAAGAGTGAAGCCAAGGTCGATTTCGACGTCGTCATCGTCGGCGCCGGCCCCGCCGGCTTCTCCGCGGGTCTGTCGGCGATTCATCACAAGCTGCGCTACAAGCTGATCGAACAGGAGGATTCTCTCGGCGGCGCCGTCTACCACTACCCGCGCCAGAAGATCGCGATGACGGCGCCGGTGACGCTGGCGCTGATCGGCAAGGTGAAGTTCGGTGAGGTGCAAAAGGAAACGCTGCTCGAGTTCTGGAACGGCGCAATGCACAAGACCGGCCTGAAGATCGCATTTCGCGAGCGCATGGAGGGAATCACGCAGGCGGGCAACGCCTTCGTGGTGCGCACGAATCGCGGCGAGTACCGCACCGCCACCGTGCTGCTCACGATGGGACGGCGCGGCTCGCCGCGCAAGCTCGACGTTCCCGGCGAGGAGTCGGCCAAGGTCGCGTACCGCCTCATCGACGCGGCGCAGTACCGCGGCCAGGCGGTGCTCGTGGTGGGTGGGGGTGACAGCGCGCTCGAAGCGGCGATCGCGCTGGCGCAGCAGCCGGGGACCGACGTGACTCTGTCGTATCGCAGCGAAGCGTTCTCCCGCGTCAAGCAGAAGAATCGCAGCCAGCTTGACGAGCTGCAGTCGGCGCGCCGCTTGCGCGTACTGCTCAAATCGAGCATCAAGCGCATTCACGAGCGCGAAGTCGAGCTCGAATTCGAGGGCGCTGTGAAGCGTTACCGCAACGACGTCGTGATCGTCTGCGCCGGTGGTCTGCTGCCCACGCCGCTGTTGCAGCAGATCGGGATTCGCTTCCAAACCAAGTTTGGTCACGCCTGAGCCGGACGAGCAGCCGCGACAGTTCGCGGATGCTCGCCTGCGAAGGGGCCGGCCCTTGCAAGGGCCGGCGCGGGCTGCAAGCCTGAGCCGGACGAGCAGCCGCGAAGTCTTGCGTGGTGTCAGTGCGCCGCTCGCGCGACCTGGGGGTCGCGCCCGAGGTCGCGCAAAGGCAGGGGACGCGGCATCGCCGCGCCGCGCCGGATCTGGCGCTGTTCCCCCTGGGCGAAGGCGTCGGACACGCATTCGGGTTCGAGATCGAGCAGGCCGTGCACGGTGCTCGCGACGAATTCGATCGCATCGCTCGTGGGCCGCCAGCGCGTCAGCTGCTGCGATGCGGCGGCGGCAAGTTCCGCGCTGATCGCGTCGATCAACGCGAGCGGGCCGCAGTCTTGCGGGGCCACCAAGCGAACCAGGCCCAACTCGGCAAGGCGTTGCGCGCGCGCCGCCTGCTCGGGCGCGGCGGCAGCGCCGGGCACGACGACGGCGCGGCGGCGCAACGACAGCACTTCGCACATCTTGCGGTAGCCGCCGTGCGTCACCACCACGTCGGCGGCGGCCATCAGCGACATCGTGTCGCGGCTGTCATGCTGCAGGCTGACCTGCGGCATGCTGTGGATCGCGCACACGGCGGCCAGGCGCTCCGACTCGCGCATCTCGGCGCCGCAGACGATGTGGCAACGCGGCCGCGTTTCGGGCGGCAAGCTGCGCAGGCCGCGCACGACGTCGGCGATCAGCGACTCGCCGTCCGGCCCTGGCCCAGGGGTGACGAGCACCAGAGCGCCCTTGTCGGGTACGCCGAGCGCTCGCCGCAAGCGGCCTTCCGGCGAACGCCCCGGTTCGGGAATCACATAACCGCAGTACTCGAGCTTCGCTGCGGCCTGCGCGGGCATGGCGTACTCGCGCTCCAGGTCGAAGACATCCTTGTCGCCGCACACCAGCACTTTGCTGTAGTTGCGCGCGATGGCCTCGAAGTAGCCACGCTCGCGCCATAGCTGCGTGGTGTGCTGCGGGCAGCCGATCATGTCGCGCAACAGCAGCACCCACTGCGGCCCGATCTGCACCGGCCAGGGGGTGGCGATGATTCGCGCGAGCTCGTCGTACTGGCCAAAGGGCAAGCCGTCGACGAGGATCAGGTCCGGGTTGAACTCGGCAATCGCCCGGGCGATGATTTGCGCGCGCGTGTTCAAGAGCGTGCCGAGCGACGGGCGCTGCGGATCTTCGGGGCTGCGGCCCTTTCGCAGCGCGCTGAATTTGGGCAATGTGACGGTGCTGGTGCCGGGGTTGTCCCGTGCCCTGCGATGCAGCGGCGCGTCGCTGACGATTCTCAGCTCCAACTGTCCGGGCACTTGCAGGAGGCACAACGCGAGTGAGCGAATGCTGTCGAGGTCGCCTGTGTCCAGGCTGTCGCAGGTATAGATGAGAATTCGCTTCATCGTTGGCTTTCCGAGTGATCGCGCCGAGTGTGAAAGCGCACGAACCCGCATGTCACCGGGGCGTTGCCCCCAAAACACCGCAAACTCCCGTGTTTGAAGGGGTGGGAGAATCCGCCGCCACGGCCGGTGCAACGTGACGAACGCACGAAGTCAGGCGGTGTTTGAGCCAATCTGTCGCGTGCGTTTCCCCTCCGGATGTTAAGTTTCGCGGCGCCCAACGGAGACGACCCATGCGATTGCTGCTGCTCGAAGACGATCTGATCCTCGGCGAAGGACTGCGAGATTTCCTTCAACATGAAGGCCACGTCGTCGACTGGGTTGTGCGCCTCGTCGATTTGGCGCGTGTCGCCAAGCGACCCTTCGACGTGCTGCTCGTCGATTGGCAATTGCCCGATGGGTCTGGCCTGTCGTGGGTGAAAACGCTTCGCGAAACCGGCGACATGACGCCAGCGATCATGATGACGGCGCGCGACCTGCTCGAAGACCGGATCCAGGGCCTCGACACCGGCGTGGACGACTACCTCGTGAAGCCGTTTCGCCCCGAAGAACTGGCAGCCCGCATTCGCGCGGTGCGGCGCCGTGCCGTCGGGTCCGCGAGTTCGCGGCTCGTGTTCGGCAAGATGGAAGTGGACCTGGCGACCAAGACGGCGACCATCGAGCGAGTTGCCGCCGACCTCACCGCACGCGAATGGGCACTGATCGAAGCGCTGGCGCTGCGCGCCGGCCAGTTTGTCTCCAAGACCGAGCTGGACCGGCTCTTCAAGGGTGAAGACGTCGAAGCGGCGAGCAACGCGCTCGAAGTTCACGTGCACAACCTGCGCCGCAAGCTCGGTCGCGAAACCATAGAAACGGTGCGCGGCCGCGGTTATCGATTGCGCGCCTGAATCGATGGACCTTGCGCGAGACAGCAGCGTCGACTCCCGCATCGACGCCGAGCCGAGCGGCGCGAAGCTTCACGCAGCCTCGGGTGGCCGGCTCGCCTCGATCCGTGCGCGCCTGAGTTGGCTGCTCGTCGGGGTGTCGCTGGCCTGGGGACTGTCGATCTCGGCGACGATCTGGCTGGTGGGGCGCAACCAGGTCGACAAGATGCTCGACTACACGCTGCTCGAAGCGGCGGAGATTCTTTACGGCCTGCTCAATTTCGACGTCGCGCAACTGCCGATGCAGGGAACGTCGACGATGGCCTCACCCCTGGTGCACGACGAGCGCCTGCTGTGGCAGGTGATTGGTCCGAAAGGCGAAGTGCTGCTGAAGTCGCACCGCGCGACCGACAAACCGCTGTCGACGGCGCAGCGCCTGGGCTACTTCGACGTGGGCGACGACGTGCGTTTCATGGGCGTGGTCCTGAGCGACCGGGACAACACCGCCAACTTTCGTGTGTTTGGCATGGCCTTGCGCGATGAGCGTCAAACCCTTTACGTCGGCCATTGGAGTGCCGACCGTCACGAGGCCAGCCTGGTCGCCGTCGAGGCGACGGCGCTGACGGTTCTGATCCTCGGCATGGTCGGCGCCTTGCTGTTGCGCACCCAGGTGCGCAAGGAACTCGCCCCGCTGAACGATCTGTCAGCGTCGGTGGCGGTGTATGACCCCTTGGTCGGCAATGCACGCCTGGTGATGCCGACACGCACCGAACTTGTTCCGCTGCGCCAGGCGGTTTTCGACTTCGGCACGCGGCTGGCGCGGCGCGTCTCCAACGAGCGCGCCTTCACGGCGCACGCGGCGCACGCGCTGCGCACGCCCCTGGCGGGGATGGACGCACAGCTTGCCGCGGCGCTGCGCGAGTGCGCACCGGAGCAGAAAGAACGTCTGGAGCGCACCCGCGAGGCGGCCAGGCGACTGCACAGCGTGGTCGACGCGCTGTTGACGCTGTTTCGCAGCGGCGTCGATCTGAAACTGCAGGACGTTGAAGTGGGCGAGCTCGTCTACCAGTTGCCCATCGAAGCCCTTGACCTGCGCGTGGCGAGCCGCGCGACGATTTCAGCCGACATGAACCTGCTTGCCGCCGGACTGTTGAATCTGTTCGACAACTCGATCCGCCATGGCGCCAAGACCGTACAGGTCGACGTGCAGCGCGAGGGTGGCATGGTGCGAATTCGCCTGCAGGACGACGGGCCCGGCATTCCCGAGGCGAAGGCACGCATCATCCAGGACGCGCTCGACGCTCAGGACTACGCGCACCACATGGGCCTGGGGTTGATGCTCGCCGACCTGATTGCGCGGGCGCATCAGGGGCGGCTGAACCTCCTGAAGACCGATGGTGGCGTCACGGTCGAAATCAGTTTGCGCGACTTCGGGAGCGCGTCGCGGGGCTGACTTCCCGTCTGCGGGGCAGGTGTCACTGCCTCGTGTGGGGTGAATCAATCAATCCGTTCCGGCGGCGCCCAACGGCGTACGGGCAAAGCAGTCCGGCGAAGTGCGTCGCCGCATGAGGCCGATCGCACCCAGGCCGGCGAGGAGCAACAGGGCCGTGGCCGGCTCGGGCGCATTCGACGCCGCAGTCCAGCGCAGGTTTTCCAGCAGCATGGGGTCCCCCGACCCGAGCTCGGTGCCCAGGACGACGGTCTTGACCGCGCCACCCGTCCAACCGATCACGAAGTTGAAGTTGTCATTGGTGTTGGCAGGCGTAGGGTCGGCATAGACACCTTTGTCGATGACGTTGCCGCTCGCATCCTTGGCAGTGAGCGTCCAGGGAAACTGCGCACCCCCGAGGTGTACCGCAAACCCACTGACGGCCTGCGCGAAGGTGATCGTGACGCCGCTCGGGCTGTCGACGACCAGGGCTTTCTGGACAGCGCCGAACGGCAGGTATTCGGCGTCGTCGCTGATGGACATCGTCCCTACCGTGCTGTTCAGAGCGATCCTGAACGCGGGCGCGCCCACGGTACTGGAAAAGTTGACGTTGCTGTCCAAGAACGTGAATGGACAGGGCTTATCGGGTTGAGTCGAACAGCTGTTCCCCGATTGTGGGTATGACTGGAAATCATCCAATCCCGTGACGGAGCCAAGGGAAGATTCGACGTCGGCAAAGGATGGCCCTCCAATGAATCCAGCCGTGGCGCTTGTCGTTATGGCCAATCCCGTCGCAGTGGCGATGGCGATTTTCTTGGAATTCATAGCCCATCCATTCTTTCTACGCGAGACCTTAAGGATTAAAGAAAATTCAGCATAGGCCAATTCTGAATGGGTATTCATCCTCACGTCACTGGGGTGGTATCCCCGTTCTTTCCATACCCCCCAATTTGAAGCCAAGCTTCTCTCAAAAATAATCGAGTGCCCTCGACATGCTTGTCACGGCCTTGATGAATTGGGGGTGGGTTCACCCAGGTAAGGCATCGATCTGGTCGCGACGATCACCTGCGTTCCGCGAAGTCACTCATCCCTGAAGTTTCCCCCGAGAGATGAATCCATTGCTAATTCACGGGTAGGAGTCGTACCCGGGGTTATGCGTGGTACTCCCCAAAAATGTAACAAATACGGCGATTCAGATTAAACTCATTGAATCTGGGGGTCGCCTTATTTCAGTTTAATGAAGATAGTTGAAGTGCGCTGACAGTAGTTCCATTTTCCATAGGTTCTATTTGCCGGCCATGCGAGTCTTCCGAGTGGACTCGTCGGATCACATTCAATGACTCTTAAAAAAGCGGAGGTTATGCAATGCGACACAGTAAGGTAGCCCGTTCGTTCGCTGATTCAGCGCCGACGGCAATGAAATCTGCGGCGACTGCGCTGCTGGTAGTCCTGGCCGGCGGTTTGGCGGCCCAGTCCAGCCACGCGCAAGTCCAGGGCGGCACGCCGTCAAGGGCGACGCCGGTCACCGGGGTGATCGAGAGGTTCTCGATCGATCCCGCCGCCCCCGCCAGCGACCGCTGGGCGTCGGGAACCATCACGGTCGGCGGTCAGGTGGTGATCTTGCCGAGAAACCTGATCATCACGCTCCCGGCAAATTGGCTGACGCTGAGGCAGCTTTACGACCAGCGGCCGCTGGCGTGCCCGGCTGGCGAGACGGGATTGGCAAGGACGGACACCTGCACCGGGTTCAATGCAAGCACCGGCCTGGGCGGTACCGGCGCCATCGCCTCGATCCTCGCCAATCGCCGAGGCGACGGCAAGCTCATCGCGGGTGAGATCAGGATCGACAAAGGCCTGGAGGAGATCAAGGACAAGGTGACCTTCATCAGCTTTCACGACGGCTACATGCGCGTCGGCGGCGACGGCACCGATGCGGGCTTGGCGGCGGGCGTGATGGTTCGCCTGAATGACCCTTCAGGAGTGCACACGATCCAGTCAGGCCCGGGTTGCCTGGCCGGCTCGTTGAATTGCAGCGCCGACATTCGCTTTACCAACGATCCCACCAACTACACGTTTGGCTTCACCACCGGCTACCCGGCGTGTCTGCCAAGCGAAGTCACGGGAATCGGTGCACGCGTGTCAGGCGTGGCACCGGGCTCGACCACAGGCGTCGGCGACCCGTTCTGCCCGGACAGCAACCGCTCGGCGACGGGCACGGTGGTTGCGAACTCGACGCGCTTTGCGCCGGTCAAGGTCGGCGATTTCATCTCCGCCGCGGGCAACTACGAATCGATTACGGTCGGCACTGCCGCTCCCGTGCGCTTCTTGTCGGCGCACACGATCGAAGTGATGCGGGGCTTGACCACCCAGGACAGCCCGACCCAGCCCGACTACATGAAGTGGGTTGAAGTCGAGTGGGATACCGGTGGCTTCCAGAACGAGCGCGTGCGCACCCTGCTGATTGGTCGCACCACACTGTCCAACCCGGGCGTCGACGTCTATGCCCTCGATGTGAAATCGGCCGACAACTCGAACAACGAGCGTCTCATGGCGTCGACGGTCGGGTGTGACGCTGCAGGCGGCGCAGGCACCTGCACGAACCAGGGAATCGGCGCTACAACCGGCGGGATATTCAAGATTCGCCACGACGTCGACTTCATCGGCGGCGCACCGGTTTCGCCCAAGCTGTCGCCGTGCGACCACATCGTGCTTTCGGGTCGCCCGGCGGCTGAAATCAGCGCCACGACCTGCGCGTCCGCACCCGGACTCAGCACGCTTGCCCAGGAGTTCGGTGCGGTCGTCCCGATCACACGCGAACTCATCGGTCGCAGCCGCCACAAGGAAGCGCTCAATGCAGGTGTGGTGACGCGCGACATCCTGGGTAACCTGGCGTCGAACGGCGAGTACCTGACTCCCGTCGGCATTGGTTTCCCGGAGTTCGACGAAATCAACCTCGATGGCCTGGCCACGCCGTACAGCTTCGAAGCGCAGCCCTGGAACCTCGATCGGCGCCTCGGCCCGGTCGGTTGCGTCACCGATGCAAACGATGTCGCGACGTGCGAG
This sequence comes from Burkholderiaceae bacterium, assembly GCA_040081145.1. Classification (GTDB taxonomy): domain Bacteria; phylum Pseudomonadota; class Gammaproteobacteria; order Burkholderiales; family Burkholderiaceae_C; genus JAEMQF01. Next base: position 1,839 of record JBEBHW010000018.1, on the reverse strand, counting down.
ACAAGCCGGCAAGCGCTCGACCCCTTCCCCTGTTCGGGTCTGGATCCGCGCACCCAAGCGGGCGTCCCTGCGGCCGGTGCGAATCGTGTGCTCACCGCCGTGGCTGATTCATCCGCCGTGCTGAGCCTGCCGAGCTGCACTGCGGCAACCACCCCGCCGCCGAACCAACCCCCGGCGCCGACGATCGACGTCCTGATCGCGACGGCGCAGTTCCGCACGACCAAGGCCGAATGGCGTGTCACAGGCACGGCGGGTCCGCTGGAAACCATGACCATCGTGCTTCTGCGTGGCGGCAGCGTCGTCGGAACGATAGGGACCGCGCAATCCGATGCGGTGGGCGCCTTTGCCTTCACGCAGCGCGGAAGCGCCGTGGTGGCGAGGGCCGGCGATGTTGTCAGGGTCACGTCCACCAGCACCGAGACCGCCGTGTTGGCAGTGACGGTTCGCAATTGATCGCGACGACCCCTGGCAATGCCAGGGGTTGTTGATGTGGGAGGCCGCGCATTGCGGCAACTTGGGGCCGCAGACGCGGCCCCTTCTTGTTGGCGCGCGTTCGAGGAAGCGGCATTTGACGGCATCGACGTGGTCGGTAGTCGCGCCTGCCGCACGCTCGCGGCAGGAATGGACGCACAGCTCGCCGCAGCGCTGCGCGAATGCACGCCGGACCCGGCTCGCTTCCGGCTTGCTCAACTTGTTCGACAACTCGTTTCGCTACGGCGCAGAGACCGTCCAGGTCGACGTGCAGCGTGACGGTGGCATGGGGCGATTCGCCTGCGGGATGACGGCCCCGGCGGCCGCATCAGGTGCGGCTGAACATGCTGAAGACCGAGGGCGGCGTCACGGTGGAGCTCGGTTTGCGCGGCATTTTTTTGAACGCCTTCGCTGGCTCCGTCCCACTCCCGCCCGGGCTTCTGGCCTAGGCCGAGCGCTGTTTGCGCCGGCGATTCGCCTGCAAGCCGAACAGCGCCAACGCCGTACCCATCATTGCAAGCGTCGAGGGTTCAGGCGCGTTTGACGCCATGCCCTGGACGTCGAAAGCCAACGCCGAATGGAAACGGTTGTCGCCCCAGTTGGTGACACCCATCTCGAGCTGGTACGTGCCTGCGGTGACGGCAGAGAACGTGTAGCTCGAGGTCAACCAGCCGGTTGAGCCACAGCCTTTGGAAATGGAGCCGCTGACTTCGTAGCAATTGCTGAGCCCCCCCAATGGAGCCCAGGAAATCTGGCTGGTGGAGCTGCCGTTGAACGTTACAGCGCCGAAATCCGCGATCATCTTGGCCGGATCGAAGTCGTTCGAGACTTTCCCAGGCACGACACTCTTGCCGCCCTGGCTGCTGCTCATGGCCGTGAACAGCCAGATGTAGTCCTGGGTACCGACCTTGTGCAGTCGTGCCCACGCGTAGTCCGAGTAACCGCTGCCGTCGAGCGAAACGTAGTTGAAATTCATCGACAGCTGCGCGTCCGTTGCGGCGGTGAACGATCCCGACGTGAACGAGGACCCTGTAGGCGGGCTTGTCGACGACAAGTCGTTGCCTTTGCCAACGCCCACGTCCGCCAGCGAGCCTCTGCCCTGCAGGCCATTGAACGTTGAGAGGTAGCCGAACGTCGAATCGAGCAGCGGTGAAACCGGCACCACGGTCGTGGCAGTCGTCAAGCCGCAATTTCCGAAGCATCCGCTGGAGAGATCGATGGGCGGCAGGTCGAGTGCAGTGGCTTGGTGGTGGATGAACATCGACGCAAGCAATGCGATCGAAGCTGAGACGAGAGGCTTGGCCATTTTTGTGCGTTCTGATGGTTTGAAGAAGGTCGGCAAGAACCGGAAACGGGCCGGCACAACTC
>JBEBHW010000491.1:0-3589 GCA_040081145.1 Burkholderiaceae bacterium | reverse complement strand
CGCCGATGAGCACCACGGCCTCGGTCTGGCAATCGTCGCAGCCGTTGCCCGCATGCACGCAGGCCATCCGGTGGCACGGTCCGAAGACGGCGTGACGTCCATCGGGGTGGTGCTGTCGACAAATCGTTGAACGCCGGCAACAGATTTGCGCGCCGCAGCCGCCAATCCGGGATGGCGCACCCAGGCATCTCGAATGGTTTCCGGCTGCAAGCTTGCGGCACATTACTGTTTTGTCATCTTCGCGTTGGTACGCCGTCGGCACAGGCACATTACATTGGCGGCGTAGTGCACGATTGGCGGCGGGGAAATTTGCGCTGCCCAGATAGCTTCGAGCACGCGCTGCGGTAAATTGGAGGTATGAGCTTGTTCGTCCGAACGCTGCTGATCTGGTTGTTGGCCCTTGCGCTGCCCGCGCAGGGTGCTGCCGCGGCGACCATGGCGTTTTGCGGCCCGGGTCACCACGAGAGTCGGACAGCTACCCATGCGAATCCGGGGCCAGCAGCGGGGCACTCCGACCACGGCCGCGACACTCAAGACGCACCCAAGCATCACGCAGCGGCGGCCCAGGCGGACGAGGATGGTTCCGCGACGCCGGCAAAGTTCATTCAGCCCGCCAAGCAAAAGTGCAGCGCGTGTGCGTCGTGCTGCTCGGCCGCAGCGATTCTGAATACGGCGCTGGACCTCCCAGTGCCGCCGCCGAGCAGAACGCTGTTCATTGCCCTGGCGCCGACGATCGGCGTATTCATTGCCGACGGGCCTGAGCGTCCGCCCCGAGCCCTCCTCGCCTAGCCGGCAGGTCGCCAGCGTGCACTGACACGCTGCGCCTCGCCGGGTCCAGTCGCTCTCGCCGCGCTTGCGCCGCGCGCGAGTTTCCAGACTCTGACGCGAGGACATCATGGTCCATCCCTTATCCCGTCGGCTCACGCCGGCCGCGTTGCCCGTCGTGGCAGCAGCATCGCTCGCATTCGCCCTGGCTGCGCAGGCCCAACCGCCGGCAGGAACTGCCAAGCGCGATCCGCTCGACGCCAAGGCCAACATACCGGCGCTGACCTACGAGTCGTCGTTTGCGCACTACCGGCGCTCGAGCGACGAGAAGCCTGTTTCTTGGCGCGACGCGAACGATACCGTGACCCGTATCGGCGGCTGGCGCGTCTACGCGCGCGAAGCGCAACAGCCTGACCCGGCGCCGCAAGCGAAGCCGCTCCAGGCCACTGAACCGGCGCAGGTGACCCACCCAATGCCGGCTGGCCATGGCGGCCGCAGAGCACCATGAGGGTCCGCGCCCTGCGCTCGCCGCGCTTTCGCCTAGTCGGCGCATTGACGGGTTTCGCTCTGCTCGGCGGCTGCGCGTCGTTCAGCCCGGACGGTGGTTTCGCCACCGTGGAACAGGCCGCCACGACGCATCTGAGCAAAGACGTTCGCTGGGCGCGTTCTGATGCCGAGCAAAACACCATCGACAGGCGGATTTCGGAACTTCTGGTCAAACCGCTGACGGTGGACGATGCCGTCCAGGTTGCGTTGCTGAACAACCGCGGCCTGCAAGCCACGTTCCAGGAACTCGGCATCACCGAGGCCGAGGTCGTGCAGGCGGGCCGCTTGCCGAATCCGGGCTTCAGCTTCGCTCGATTGAGGCGCGGCGACGAGATCGAACTGGAACGCGGGTTCCACTTCAACATCGCGCGACTGCTCGCGCTGCCGCTGATCGCCCAGGTGGAAGCCCGCCGCTTCGAGCAGACCAAGGCGATGGTCGCGATGAGCATGCTGTCGCTTGCCGCCGAGACGCGCAAAGCCTACTTCAACGCGCTCGCGGCGCAGGAGTCGGTGCGCTACATGGGGCAAGTGAAACAGGCGGCGCAGGCGAGTGCCGAACTCGCACGCCGCATGGAACAGGTCGGCAACTTCAACAAGCTGCAGCGCGCCCGCGAACAGAGTTTTTTCGCCGACGCGGCGCTGAACCTGGCGCGCGCCGAACAGGCCCAGCGCGCGACGCGCGAACGCCTGACCCGACTGCTCGGCGTCTGGGGGGAGCAGACGCGGTTCGCCCTGCCCGCGCGCCTGCCCGACCTGCCCAAGGAAGTGCTGGACCAGCCCGACATCGAAGCCTTCGCGCTCGCGCAGCGCCTGGACGTGCAAGGCGCCAAGCTCGCCGCCGAACAAACCGCGAAGAACCTGGGGCTGACGCGCGCCACGCGCTTCGTCAATGTGTTGGAGCTCGGAATCATCCACGACACCTCCAATGAAGCGCCGGTGCGGCGCGGCTGGGAGATCGGCGTCGAGCTGCCGCTGTTCGACTGGGGCGACGCGCGGATTGCGCGCGCTGAAGGTGTCTACATGCAAGCCGTGCACCGCGCCGCCGAAACTGCGATCAACGCACGCTCCGAGGTTCGCGAGGCGTACACCGGATATCGCTCGGCGTTTGACATCGCGCGCCATCACTTCGACGAGATCGTTCCGGTGCGCCGGCGCATCGCCGAAGAGAACCTGCTGCGCTACAACGGCATGCTGATCGGCGTGTTCGAGCTGCTCGCCGACGCGCGCGCGCAGATCGTGAGCGTCAACAACGCCATTGAGTCGCTGCGCGACTTCTGGATCGCGCGCTCGGATCTGGACATGGCGCTCATCGGCAAGCCCAGCCTTGGCGTGCCCGGAGGCCCGGCGATCACCGCCGAGCCCGGCGCCGCAGCCCATTGAACCCCGAGGAATCACTCCCATGGTCAGCCGACGAACGTTTCTAGGCAAGGCAGGCGCCGTCACGGCCGCCGTGAGTGCCGCCGCAGTGAGCAAAGTGGCGCTGGCCGCCCTGCCCGAACCCGTGATCCAGACCACGCCCGACACGATGCCGCCGCTGATTCCCAGCACCGGCAGGCCCTACCACCCGGTGGTCACGCTCAACGGCTGGACGCTACCCTGGCGCATGAACCAAGGCGTCAAGGAGTTCCATCTCGTCGCCGAGCCCGTGGTGCGCGAAATGACACCCGGCTTCAAGGCGCACCTGTGGGGCTACAACGGCCAAAGCCCAGGGCCGACGATCGAGGTCGTGGAAGGCGACCGCGTACGCATCTTCGTCACCAACCGCCTGGGCGAGCTGACCAGCATCCACTGGCACGGCCAGCGCCTGCCCAACGGCATGGACGGTGTGACAGGCTTGAACCAACCCGGCATCCCGTCGGGCAAGACCTACGTCTATGAATTCGTCGCGCGCCGTCCGGGAACGTTCATGTACCACCCGCACGCCGACGAGATGGTGCAGATGGCGATGGGAATGATGGGCTTCTGGATCACGCACCCGCGCGTTGACAACGGGCGCAAACACCCGCTCATCGACGACGTGGATCGCGACTTCGTGTTCCTGCTCAACGCCTACGACATCGATCCCGGCAGCGCCACGCCCAAGATCATGACGATGCTCGACTTCAATCTGTGGAGCTGGAACAGCCGCATTTTCCCCGGCATCGATTCGCTCAACGTGCGCCTGAACGACAAGGTGCGCATCCGCATCGGCAACCTGACGATGACGAACCACCCGATCCACCTGCACGGCCACGAGTTCCTCGTTACCGGCACCGACGGCGGCCCCACGCCCAAGAGC
>JBEBHW010000017.1:0-15106 GCA_040081145.1 Burkholderiaceae bacterium | reverse complement strand
GTGATGTCCTCATGGGTTCGGTCACGACGCGCGACCCGATCCTGCACACCAAGCTCAAGGGCACGCACATGCGCATGGGCTCGGGCATCGGGGGCAACGACGCCGAACTCGTGTTGCGCTCGTTGCCCTCGCTCGAATTGCGCTATGCGGCCCAAGACGAGAGCGCTAGACGGATCGCTCGCTGGTTAGCGGGGCGGCCGGAAATCGTGCAGGTTCTGCATCCCGCCTTGGCCGGGTCACCGGGCCACGAACACTGGAGCCGGGTGTGCAGCCGCGCAGCCGGGTTGTTCTCAATGGTCTTCGACCCGCGCTATAGCGCTGCGCGAGTCGACGCCTTCGTCGACAGTCTGCGCTTGTTCAAGCTGGGCTATTCGTGGGCGGGACCGCTCAGCCTGGCAGTCCCTTACAACTTGGCTGCGCTCAGGACTCGACCGGCCTGGACCGGTGCTTTGGTGCGCTTGTCGATTGGTCTGGAGGCGGCCGAGGACCTGATAGCGGATCTCGACGTGGCTTTGAATCGGACTTTTCAGCCGGGGGATTAACCCGACTCGTCAGCTCTGAGCCTCATTCAGGACAGTGCATGACGGGGAGCAGACCACCTGGTTTTTCCCCAGGAGTTTGCGCGACTTGAGCATCGACCTGGCGCGATGTTTGCCGCAGAGGAAGCAGGACATCGTCGCCGCACCGAATGAGCTTGCCGCCGCAAACGGGGAGCCTGGTGTTTTGGTGCGGTAGCGCAAACCTCCGTCCACGATCGCTGTTTTGATCTCAGTTTTTGCCATGGAGCCGACCTCGTTGCTTGTTCCCGGGAGCTTCCGTTGAGCGGATCAAGGAAGCTTTCAATGTTGTCGTGATCGCGTATTGTCGGCGAAGTCCGGATGGCAGCGGCGGCCAGAGGAGATGGGTGGCTCGGGTTCAGTTCAGCTAGTAGACATAATATACATTGTGATCTGCATATGGGGAGGAGCAACCCGGCTGAACATGCTCAGCCGGGGCTCCCTCAGTCCTCTGTCATCGAATCCGAATCTTCCTGAAACGAGTCATTGGACGGCTCTTCGCCGACCAATGGCCCGGAAGTTCGATCCAGTGGGCGCCAGATTCGGCTTCTCAGCCGATTCAGCGCAGTCGACTGCTGAAGCGCGGCGTGCACGGCTTCAGGGTTCAAAAGAAGTGCAAACGGATTCGCGATCAGGTGTTGTTGTTCCAAGGCGGCCCCTCATTCGGTTGCGAAAAGACGAGTCGAATGTAGGCTTCAGCCACATTTCGCATCAGTCGGTTCGCCGCCATAGATGGAGTAAGGCAATTGCCGACACAGCCGTGTGACAAGCGACACGTTGAGGCCCATTCTAGGCGGCCTATGACTTGCAAAATAAAACAAGTTCTCCATTTGTTTTCAATCAATTAAGACGGGTTCTTAAATTCTTTCTTTAACTTCTATGCGCCCCGTTTCAAGACCAAACAAAACCTCGAAATTCCTGCTTGTCGCCTGGGCGACTTGCTCCAGAGAAAGCTGCTTGCAATCGGCCATCTGTCGGGCCACATGAACGACGTAAGCCGGATTGTTGACTTTTCCCCTGAATGGCATCGGCGCCAAGTAGGGGCTGTCGGTTTCGATCAGGCAGCGATCCAGCGGAACATAGCGCGCCACCTCGCGCAGCGCCGACGCGTTCTTGAACGTCAGAATCCCGGAGAAGGAAATATAAAAACCCAGGTCCAAGGCTTGGCGCGCGACGTCCAGCTCCTCGGTGAAACAGTGAAACACGCCGGTTGCGTGCTGCTCGCCTTCTTCGCGCAGGATCTGCAGCGTGTCCTGGGCGGAGTCCCGCGTATGCACCACCAGCGGCAAAGCGCATTGCAGCGCGGCCTGGATGTGGGTACGAAAGCGCTCGCGCTGCCACTCCATCGCCTCGTGAGACCGGCCGGCGAGTCGAAAGTAGTCCAAACCCGTCTCGCCGATCGCCACCACGCGAGGCAGCGCCGCCAAGCTGACAAGATCCGCAACAAGGGGTTCGCGCACGCCTTCGTTATCCGGATGCACGCCCGCGCTGCACCAGAAGTTGTCGTACGCCATCGCCAAGGCGTGCACCGCGTCGAACTCCTCGAGCGTCGTGCAGATGCACAGCGCCCGGTCGACCCGGGATTCGGCCATGGCGGCGCGAATCTGCGCGAGCTGGTCTCTCAACTCGGGAAAGTTGAGGTGGCAATGCGAGTCGACAAACATCCGCGGGAGAACGGGTTCGGCAGCGCCGCGAACGACAAAATCAGATGGTTTGGGTCGGCTTCGCGGAGGAGATCGACGTGCCCAGAATCTCCTCGATCTTGATGCGCAAGACGCGGGTCTTCTCGTCGGTTGGAAAACGCACCCCCACGCCTTGCGTGCGCCCACCCGACGCATTGGCGGGGGTCACCCAGCCCACTTTGCCGGCCACGGGATATCGCTGGGGGTCATCGGGAAGCGACAGCAGCAGGTAAATGTCCTCGCCGAGGCGGTATTCCCGGGTCGTCGGAACAAACAGGCCACCATCGGAAAACAGCGGCATGTAGGCTGCGTACAGGGCCGCCTTCTCGCGAAATACCAGCTGGATCACGCTTGGGCGCGCGCCGCCGGTGACCGCCGGAAGCCCGGGAGAGACAGTGCTTCGACCGGTTTCGCTCATGACGGCGAGTGTACCGAAGCATGACCCGCAGTGTGTCGCCCGGGCGCACTTTCGTCAGGGGGAGCGCGAGTCATGGCGCGCCGCGCTTCATCGAGGAGACTTTCGAACTTCAGTGAAGCCTGCCAGGGATGCCCGGCCTGATGTGCATGCACACGCAGTGCAGCAGACCATTTCGCGAGCTTTGCGATGCTGCCTCCAAGTCCAACCAGGGTTTGCCCCGGAAAGAAGCGGGGAGCCGCATTGACGGTACAGCACAACAAGTCGTGGCAGAGTTTTTGCAGCGTTTCGATCATCCGAGCCACGGGCCAATCGGCGAAAGTTTCGGCCCTGCCCTGCGCAACCTGTCCGGGGAGGGCGAGCCACAGGCTGGCATCGACGCCCGACTGCACCCATGCCAAACTTTCGACGGGGCGTCCGCCGGTGGCGGCGAGCATGACGCCGGCCTGCTTGACTCCCTTGGCCTCGAGCCACGCCAACGCCACCGGTTCCACGGGCAGGCCAACCGGCACCGCGAGACACCGGCTGCGCACGGTGGGAAGCAGGGTCGCAACCGCATGACTGCTCAGGATGTAGCGCGTCTGCCCAGCGGGTTCTTCGAGCGTTTTCAGCAGAGCATTGGCGGCGATCGGATTCATGCGCTCCGCCGGATGAATGAGGACCGCCTTGCCCCTCCCGCGTGCACTGCTCGATTGGGCAAACGCGACGACCGCCCTGATTTCGTCAACCCGAATTTCCTTGCTGGGTTTGCCCTTTGCCGCACCGTCAGCGGCAGACTGTTCCGTCGACAAGGCGGCCCAGCCGAGTTCCTCGCGCAGTGCGTCGGGGACGAGACACATCAAGTCAGGGTGGGTGCGTGCCGCAAAGAGGCGACAACTTGCACAGCTTTCGCACGCGGGGACGATGGAGGCGTGTTCCCGCCTGCCCTCGCAAAGGAAAGCCCGCGCAAGCGCAAGCGCCAACGGGAACTGGCCATTCCCGTCCGGGCCGTGCAGCATCAGCGCATTCGCCGCGTGCAGCTTCAGCGCATCGAGCAAAGGCGGCTGCAGCCAAGGCAACAAGGGATCGTCGGCTTGGCTTACCACTGCCTGGCCTCCAAGGCGGCAGCGATTTGCGCGGCAACCGATTGGATGTCTTGCTCCGCATCGATGCGCACGAAGCGCGACGGTTGGCCTTGCGCCCGGGCTCGATAACCTTCGCGAACGCGCGCGAAAAAGGCCTCGTCGAGCTGCTCCATGCGGTCGGCGCTGCGCGCTGCGGCGCGCCGCCGGGCTGCGACGTGCGGCGCGAGGTCGAACCAGAACGTCAGCGTTGGATGCAAGCCTTCCTGGACCCACGCTTCGAGCTGCTCCAGGACCGCGCCACTGAAGCCCCGCCCGGCCCCTTGGTAGGCGAAAGTCGCGTCGCTGAAGCGGTCGCACAACACCGTGCAGCCGCGTGCCAGCGCGGGGCGGATCACCTCGCGTAAATGGTCGCGACGCGCCGCGAACACCAGAAGCGCTTCAGTGAGGGCATCCATGGGCTGCGCGAGGAACAGCCCGCGCAGCGCTTCCGCCAAGGGCGTCCCTCCGGGTTCGCGCGTGCAAACCACCTCGCTGCCGGATTGTCGGAATCGCGCCGCCAGGGCCTCGATGTGGCTCGTCTTGCCGGCCCCGTCAATGCCCTCGAAAGTGATGAATCGACCGCTCACGTTTGCCTATTTGCGACGTTGATATTTGTCTACCGCGCGATTGTGCTCGGCGAGCGTCTCGCTGAATTGGCTGGAGCCGTCGCCTCGGGCGACGAAGTACAGCGCCTTGGTGCGCTGCGGTCGCACCGCGGCGAGCAAGGAATCGTTGCTGGGCATCGCGATCGGCGTGGGAGGCAGCCCGGTGCGCGTGTAGGTATTGAAGGGCGTGTCGGCGAGCAGGTCGCGCTTGCGCAGGTTGCCGTCGAAGCGATTGCCCAACCCGTAGATCACCGTCGGGTCGGTCTGCAAGGCCATCCCGATGCGCAGGCGGTTCACGAAGACGCTGGCAACCCAGCCGCGTTCGGCGCTGGCGCCGGTTTCCTTTTCGACGATCGACGCGAGGATCAACGCCTCCTGCGCGCTGCGCAGCGGCGTGTCGGGGTCACGCTCGTCCCATGCGGCTTGCACGCGTGATTGCATGGCCCGATACGCCTGCTCCAGGACGGCAAAGTCCTTGCTGCCTCGGGCGTAGGAATAGGTATCGGGAAAGAAGCGTCCTTCCGGCGCCACGCCTTGCGCACCGAGGCGGTCCATGATTTCGCTGTCGCTCATCATTGCGGTGGTCGGCTTCAATGCGTCGGCCATCGCGAGTTCGGCGCGAAAACGATGGAACGTCCACCCTTCGAGCAACCTGACGCTGGCCATAGCTTGCTCGCCGCGCACCAGTGCCGAGAGTAGCGTGACCGGCGTTAACGAGGGGTCGATTTCGTAGCTTCCGGCGCGAATCTTTCGGCCCTGCCCCGACCAGCGGAACCATTGCGTCAACAACAACGGCGAGGACTCCACACCCGCCGCTGCAAGCGCCTGTGCAACCTCGCGGGCGTTGGCACCCGCAGCGATGTCGACGCGAACCCTGTCGGCCCTCAGCGTCAAGGGAGAATTCAACCACCACGCTGCCAACCCGGCTGCGCACAACAGGCACAGCAACAATCCAAGGACGAACCGAGCCAGCTTCATCGACGCACCGCAGACACGCCGTGCGGCTGCAGGACACTGTGATTTCCGCCATCGTTCATCGGGCGCCATGATAATCGGCACATGAACATGCCTGTGTCGTTGATCGGGGTCGCAAGACTCGAGTGCTTCGGGTGCATTCAAGTCGCCGGCGCCGACGCAGGTGCATTCCTGCAAGCCCAATTGACCAGCGATTTCGCCTCACTGCGCAACGATCAGGCCAGATTGGCCGGGTTTTGCTCTGCCAAGGGGCGGCTCCAAGCGAGCTTCATCGGGTGGAAACTAGGCAAGACCGACGTGATGCTGCTGTGCTCGGCCGATTTGCTTGCGGCCACACTGAAACGACTGTCGATGTTCGTGTTGCGCATGAAATGCCATTTGACTGACGCGTCTGCGCAGACGCCCGTGTTCGGTCTTGCGGGAAGCAGCGTCGATGGCCTGCTGGGCCAATCCACGGTCTGGGAGCGGCGGGAAAGTGCTCACGGAACCGTGATCAGGCTGCCTGACGCCAATGGGCGCACCTTGGCCGTCTGGCTGCCTCTACCGAACCAGAGTGCCGCGCTGTCAGACGCGCCCCAACTTAGCCAAGACGAATGGCGTTGGCTGCAGGTGTCCAGCGGCGTTCCATTTGTCCAGGCGAAGACGGTTGACCTGTTCGTGCCGCAGATGATCAATCTGGAATTGTTGGGCGGCGTCGACTTCCAAAAGGGTTGTTACCCGGGGCAGGAGATCGTGGCGCGAAGCCAATATCGAGGCTCGTTGAAGCGCCGCACGTTCTTGTTTGACTGCGACGCGGCCGCTGCTGCGGGTCAGGAGGTGTTCGCCAGCGAAGACCCGGGCCAGCCTGCCGGCGTCGTCGTCAACGCTGCGGCGTATCCGCGCCGGCCCGGAAGCTCGCTGCTCGCCGAAGTGAAGCTGAGTGAACTTCAGCGAGGTTCGCTGCACTTGGGCGATGCTGCGGGGCCGCTGTTGATTCGGCGTGAGTTGCCGTACGCCGTGCCCCTGCTCTCTAGTCAAGTCGCCTGAGATCCGGCCCCGAGGCGCGCGACACGGGCGGCACAGCGCGGGAACAGTTCACGGCGGGTTCTCGATTCGAGCCCCTGAGTGGCACTGGCGCAGAGGTCGCTCCACTAGTATCTGCCGCGCATGCCCACCGACGAGGCAGGTCCGGACATGCACCGATCCGTGCAGACGTGGCGAGGTGAATGCTGATGTGTCTGGTGGCCCTTGCCCTCGACAAAAATCGCAAGTTTCCCCTGGTGATCGCGGCGAACCGCGACGAGTACTTCGATCGCCCGTCGGAAAGCCTCGCCTGGTGGACGCCCGAAAGCGGCGAGCCCGCCATCTTGGGCGGGCGCGATCTGCGCAGCGGGGGCACCTGGTTGGGCCTCACGGCTCAGGGTCGATTGGGGCTGGTGACGAACATTCGTGACGCTCGCCTCGCGCTCGGTGACGCGCCCTCGCGCGGTGAAATCGTCCCGAACTGGCTGTCTGCGCAAGAGGCAGTCGACAAATTCTGGATGCGCACGTCGGTGACCGGCTACCACGGATTCAACTTGATCGCGGCAGACTTTCGCCTGGGCGAATGCTATTGGCTGACAAACAGCGGAGCCTACCCACGGCGACTCGAGCGCGGCGTTTACGGCCTGTCCAACGCCGCCCTCGACACACCGTGGCCCAAGGTGCTGGCACTGAAGAGCGAGGTGCTTGCCTGTGTCCAGCAGGCGACCGGAGTGGATGAATTGGCTGCGCAGCTTTTCGAAGCCCTTGCGGGGCGCGCACTGGCAGACGATCATTTGCTGCCGAAGACGGGCATCCCACTGGACCGAGAGCGCCAGCTCTCCGCGGCGTTCATTCAGAGTGCCGGTCTGTCCTACGGCACGCGCTGCTCGACCTTGGTCATCACGGAACGCGTGAACCGCTATCTGGTCACGCACGTCCTGGAGCGCACGTTCGGCGCAGTGGCAACCGAGAGTTCCCTGCGCCGCGCCACGATTCGGCGCTGGCCACCGCGCTACACGAGCAATTCGCCGGTTCCTGCCCGTGAACTCGCCGCTGTCACGCTCGCCCCTGCGCCATAACGAGCTCAGCTCTTCTGCGCCGACCCGAGGGCGCGTGTCATTTCGATGTGTGCGATTCCGGCATCGTCGTAGACCTCGCCTTGCGTCGAGAAACCGGCCCGCAGGTAGAAAGGAACCGCGCTCGTTTGCGCGCTGAGCCCAACACGCTGGGCACCCTGTGCGCGGCCCGCCTCCATCAAGGCATCGAGAAGCCGGCGGCCGATGCCGTGGCCCCGCAGCGCCGCCGTCACGGCCATCCGGCCAATCCGGTATTCGCCCGCGCTGTTGAAGAACCCACGCCCCGTTCCCAGCGGCATGCTGAGCGTGTTTCGGGCGACGGCGTGGGTTGCAGCGGCGTCGATCGTGTCCCATTCCATGGCCTCCGGCACGCCCTGCTCTTCGATGAAAACCCGCGCGCGAACCTGGCGCAAATCGGCCTCGAGCTCTGGCCAGCGACCGAGCTCCAGGCTCACCATCGTCCGGCCGGTTTCATAGCCGAGCAGGCACTCGCGCAAGGCGTCAGGCACCGGTCGGGAGGATTGCGACGCCGGATCGGCGAACACATAGATGAGGGTTCCCGAGACCAGCAGCGAGGTCTGGCGGAACACGGCGCAGTCGAACTGAATTGACGAATTGCCGATGCGTTCGCAGCGCACGCCCACGTCGATGCTGTCGTCGTAACGCGCGGAGCCGAGGTATTCGAGGCTGGCCTTGCGCACGTAAAGGTCGCCTTGCAGAATCCGCATCGTCTCGTGATACGGCAGGGCCATGGCGCGCCAATAGCCGGCAATCGCGGTGTCGAAATACATCAGATAGTGGCCGTTGAAGACGATGTTCTGAGCGTCGATCTCGGCCCACCGAACTCGCAGCCGCTCGACAAATCGGAAATCGTCACGAGTCACCGGATCGCTCCCTCCGACGTGTCAGGCCGGCGCCGTGAAACTGAGCCGTTCATCGTCGCCCCACCCTGCGCGTGTCGCTATTGCCACTTGCGCCTCAGCGCGGGGGCAGCAATTTCGCCGGGTCGATGGGTTTGCCCTGCCTGCGGATCTCGAAGTGGAGCTGGACGCGGTCCGCGTCGCTGGATCCCATTTCCGCAATCTTCTGGCCGCGACGAACGCTTTGATCTTCTTTGACGATCAACACCTGGTTGTGCGCGTACGCCGTGAGGTAGGTGTTGTTGTGTTTGAGAATCACCAGATTGCCGTAACCGCGCAAGCCCGACCCGGCATAAACCACGCGGCCCTCCGCGGCCGCCAACACCGGGTCGCCTACCTTGCCGCCAATTGTCAGCCCCTTGACCTTGCCCTCTTCGAACGACGTCAGCAACGCGCCGAACGCAGGCCACTGCCAACTGATGTCGTCGTCGGCATCGCGCGGCAGCGAGGTCGCGACCGAGTTCGACGCTGATGACGCAGCAACCGCTGGCGCCGCAGCAGGCGCCGAGGCCCCGCTCGCTGCGCTGCGGCTGTCCAGCGGCCGCGTCTCGATCTTGGGCGGTGCAATCGGACGCGTGCTGACGCCCGCATCAGCGCCGGGAGCGACGACGCGCAGCACCTGCCCCACCTCGATCACGTTGGGATTGTCCAGGTTGTTCCACTTGACGAGGTCTTTCCAGTTCTGACCCGTCTCCAGCCCGATGCGAATCATCGTGTCGCCGGGTTTCACCGTGTAGAAACCCGGCTTGCCGGCGTTTTCGCTGCTCGGCGGCTTGGCCGCTTCCGCGGCCGCGGGCAGCGGAGTCGCCGCCGGGGCCGGAAGCGCCGGCCGGTTCGCGACGTTGCGATCCTCCACGGGCGCCGGGGCTCGAGGACTTGCACAACCGACGAGCAGCAGCGCCACCGCGAATGGCGCGAGCGCACCGCAAGCGCATGCCTTTGCAGACCACGTGAACATGAATTGATCGCACCACATCAACCGACAACACCCGATTTTAGGGGGACGAAGTTGACGGCCTCGAAAACAGTCTGTCGAATCCCTTCGTCACTCCGGTCGACGATGACGAGCACCTGTTCATTCGCGCCGAGGTGACGCGCGGGCGCCACGAGGCGGCCGCCCGGTGCGAGTTGGTCGATCCAGGCTTGCGGGACACTGTCCCCGCCGGCGGCGGCGATGATGCTGTCGTACGGCGCATTGGGCAGATGGCCACGCATGCCGTCGCCAAACACGAGCCGCACGCTGTCTCGACGCACGTCGACGAGCAATTCCCTGGCGCGCTCGTGCAGCAGCCTGATGCGCTCGATCGACACCACGCTCGAGCTTAGGTGCGCCAACACCGCCGCCTGATAGCCGCAACCGGTGCCAATCTCGAGAACGCGCCCCAGGCTTTGCGACCGTCGCGCAGTAGCGCCATCGAACAAAAGTTCGATCATTCGCGCCACCACGGAGGGCTTGGAAATCGTCTGACCGTGGCCGATCGGCAGGCTGGTGTCTTGGTACGCCTGAACTGCCAGCGCGCTGTCCAGGAATTCGTGTCGGCGAATCGCCGCCATCGCCTCGAGCACGCGATGATGGGTCACGCCGCGGTCGCGCAGGCGTTGCACCATGCGCAGGACAAATTGCTCCGAGTCCATGCCCACTCCAACCGGCATGACGCTGGCGCTCGGGCCCCCCAAAGGGCCCGTGCTTCGCGCATTCGGCGCCCGCCCCCGAGGAGTCATCTGATCCAGGCGCAGCGGAAATTTGCCCGTGCGGCGCGCCGTCACGTTCATCGGCTGAGCCAGTCGCGCCAGTGTGGCAGTGAGGCGTGATCGGTCAAGTCCACTTGCAGTGGCGTGATAGAGATCTTGCCGCTGGCGGCAGCATGAAAGTCGGTTCCGGGCCCCGCCTCGCGCACGTCGCCCGCCGGCCCGATCCAGTAAAGCGGCTCGCCGCGCGGGCTGTCCTGGCGGATCAAAGGCTCGCTCGCGTGGCGCCGCCCCAGGCGCGTCACAACGCGCTCCAGCGTTCCCGCATTGGCCTGATTGGGGATGTTCACGTTGAGCAGCCACGCCCCGGCACGGGGCGGACTCTGCAGCACCTGAACGATCAGCGCACGCATCGCGATCACCGCGGCTTCGAGCTCCCCCCAACCCTTTTCCACCTGCGAGAACGCGATCGAAGGAATGCCGAACAGATAGCCCTCCATGGCCGCGGCAACCGTCCCGGAGTAGACGGTGTCGTCGCCCATGTTCGCACCGTTGTTGATGCCCGAGACGACGAGGTCGGGCCGATGCGCGAGGATGCCTGTGAGCGCGAGGTGCACACAATCGGAAGGCGTGCCGTTCACGTAGCGGTAGCCGTTGCTCGCGGTGAACACCGAGAGCGGGCGGTTCAGGGTGAGCGAGTTCGAAGTGCCACTCGCATTCTGCTCGGGAGCAACGACGTCAAGGTCACCCAGTCCTTCGCAGGCTCGAACCAGCGCATTCAGTCCAGGGGCAAGGTATCCGTCGTCGTTCGCAATCAGAATCCGCATGCAACCGATTGTAGGGATACATCGGGCCGCCTCGCGCTCGGCGCGCCCGCTCGCGCTGGGTATCATTCGAGCCCCATCGAGGAGAGCGGCATGCACGCATGGCTTTGCGAGAACCCCATCGGCGTCGACGCCTTGAAGTGGACGACCCTGCCCGTCCCTGAGCCTCGGCCCGGTGAGGTGCGCATCCGAATCGCTGCGGCCAGCCTGAATTTTCCTGACCTGTTGATCGTGCAGAACAAGTACCAGATGAAGCCGCCACTGCCCTTTGTGCCGGGGTCGGAGTACGCCGGTTGGATCGAGGCCTTAGGTGAAGGAGTCAGCGGCTTTCGCGTCGGCGACAAGGTGGCCGCGTTTGGTGGCACCGGCGGCTTCGCCACACACGCCAGCGTCAATGCGACGCTGGTCATGCCACTGCCCGAAACCTTTGCCCTGGACGATGCCGCGGCGTTTGTGCTCACCTATGGCACGACGCACCACGCATTGCTCGATCGCGCTGCGCTGAAGGCCGGCGAAACCGTGCTGATCCTGGGCGCTGCAGGCGGCGTGGGAACGGCGGCGATTCAAATCGCAAAGGCCGTGGGCGCAAAGGTGATCGCCGCCGCGTCAACCGATGCCAAGTGCGAATTTTGCGCAAGCCTGGGCGCTGACGCGACGATCAACTACAGCACCTCGAACCTGCGCGACCAGCTCAAGGCACTCACCGGGGGAAAGGGCCCTGACGTGGTGTATGACCCGGTCGGCGGAGACTTGGCCGAACCCGTGTTTCGCTCCATCGCCTGGCGCGGGCGCTACCTTGTCATCGGTTTCGCGCAAGGCCCGATCCCGTCGCTGCCGATCAACCTCGCCTTGCTCAAGGGGGCGTCGCTGGTGGGAGTGTTCTGGGGCGAGTTTGCGCGGCGCGAACCAAAAGCGAACGCGCGGGTTCTCATGGAACTCGCCCAGTGGTATGCGCAAGGCAAGGTCAAGCCCGCCATCGACCGTAAATTGCCGATGACCGAACTGCCACAGGCATTTGCTCTCATGAGCAGTCGCATCGTGCGCGGTAAACTGGTGCTGACCAACGAGTAACCCCCCATTCGAGGTGCGTCTCGCCGCGGGGGGCTGAGCTACCATGCAAGAGGAGCCGCAAAGGACATCCGAAATCGCATGCCCATCAAAGTGCTCATCCTCGAAGACAACCCCGTCGCGCGCAGCTTCCTCAACCGCGTGGTGCGGGAGAGTTTTACCGACACGATAGCCATCACCGAAGCGGGGGACCTTGAAACCGCGCGCCGTGAGCTCAGCGCCGCGCCGGCCTCGTCCGGGGCGGCAGACCTTTTCCGCCTGATCCTGGTCGATCTGGAACTGCCCGACGGAACCGGCCTGGAGCTGCTCACCGAGCTCGCCAAATATCCCGCCACGAAAATCGTCACGACGCTCTACTCCGACGACGATCATCTCTTTCCCGCACTGCAATGCGGTGCCGACGGCTACCTGCTCAAAGAAGACCGATTCGAAGTCCTGGTCGAGGAATTGCAGAAAATCGTCCGCGGCCAGCCGCCGCTGTCGCCGGCGATCGCAAGGCGCCTCCTGGCACATTTTCGCCTGGGGTCGATCAGCGTCAGCGCGGGCGAAGGAATGTCGGTGCCAGCGTATACGGGATTTCAGAGCAGCCGCTCGCCAAGCGGCCCTGGTCCGTCAGCCGCGTCCTCTGCCGCGGCGTCCGACTGCGAAAAGCTGACGCCCCGCGAAAGCGAAGTCTTGACCTATCTGAGCAAGGGTTTCACGATCAAAGAGATCGCCAGCTTGATGGGCATCAAGTGGTTCACGGTCAACGACCACATCAAGTCCATCTACAAGAAGCTCAACGTTTCAAGCCGTGCGGAAGCCGCGGTTCTCGCCAGCCGCCAGGGCTTGGTCTGACGCGGCGTGCCGATGCGCCAGCAGGCGGCTTTGAGCATGCGCCCGCAGGCAGACTCGGAGCCTGATTCGGGTTCGATTCTCAAGGCAATTGACCACGCTCCGCTGCCGCGTTGGCAAAGCTGGCGTCTTCGAATTCTGGTGACACTGGCGCTGCTCGGATGCCTCATGATGCTGTGGCTAGCGCGCGAGACCGCGGCGTTGCCGCACCTCGATGGAACATGGATCGTCACGCGCCAAGGCCAATTGGAGTTGCGCCCAACCCATGCCGCGGACCTGGAACCTTACGTTGGGCAGCGCCTGGTGACGCTGTCCGGCGGCGCGGCGAGTGTCGATCTGCGCGACGCGGCGCTGCTGCAGCGCTCGCCTCGATGGCTCGTTGACGGCGCGACGCGTGCCAGGCAACTTGAACTGCACGAGGAGATCGCGGCCGCCCTCGCCCGTCGCAGCGTGACGTTGACGTTTGAAGACGGGCACAACGTGGTTCGCTCCCTGGCAACACGCACCATTGGCGATTTGCCCGTGCAGTTCTGGTTGCGTTGGGCGTGTGCACTGGCGCTGTATCTGCTCAGCATGGCGATATTGCTGCTTCGGCCCTCCGCCGCCAATCGGCTCTATGTCGTCATCGTCTTGTGCCAGGCCGGCAACCTCAGCTTCGACGCCGCTGGGGCAGCGTTCGATGTGGGCATGCCTGCGCATTGGCTGCACGCCGAGTTCACCGTGCGCGCCGCTCTGGACGTGATCATGAGCACCGCCTTGCTGCATGTCGCGTGCCTCTGGCCCCGCCCACTTCCATGGAATTCGCGATGGGCCGGTGCCGGCTGGGGCTTTGCTGCCCTCTGCCTGACGGCTTTGCTCGCGCAAAGCTGGTGGTCGGTGCAAATCGCCATCATCCTGCTCAACTTGGCAGTACTCGGGCTGACTGCCTGGTCAGTGCAACTGGAACCTCGACCTCTGACGCTCACGTTGTTTCGATTCGCCGCGCTGGCCACCGGTCTTTGGGTGGTTTTGAGCGTCACGCTGGGCTCGACGATCGGTCACCCTTGGGCGCAGGGCCAAATTGCTGCCGCGGGTTCGACGATTTGGTATCTCCTGCTGCCCACACTCCTGGGAGCGAATCTCTTGTTCTCGCGAAGCGAACAATTCGTCCGCGAATTTGGGCTGCTCCTCGCGGTGGGGGCCCTCGCCGTCGCCCTCGACCTGGTGATTTCCGATACTCTGGGCGTAGATCGCTGGCTGGCCGGAGCGCTCTCGTTGTCGATCGCCTTGAGCGCATACCTGGGCGCTCGCAAGCGTTTGCTGGAACGCTTGCTCGGCATCGGCGTGGTGACGACAGAACGCATGTTCGAGCGGCTGTACCGGGTAGCCCGTGAAGTCGAATCGCAGCCGCAACGCACTCCAAAACTGCTCGCAGAGGTCTTGACCGAATTGTTCGACCCCCTTCAAGTCAAGATCATCCAGGAGCCGGCGTCGCGCACGCGGGTCACCGAAGACGGGTCGACGATGCAGGTGCCCGTTCCGGCAGTCGCCTTCGACACGCAAGGTTATGACGGATCCATCGTGCTGCGCTTTGCGCAACGCGGACACCGTTTGTTCAGTGCCGACGACATTCGGCTTGCCGATCGCATCGTCGAACAACTCGAGCGCGCCGTCGCCTACGACCGTGCCGTGGAGCGCGGCCGAGGCGAAGAGCGCTTGCGCATTGCGCAAGACCTGCACGACGATATCGGCGCCCGACTGCTGACATTGATCTACAAGGCCGAGTCCCCCGAGATGGAAGAGTACGCACGCCACACACTGCAAGACCTCAAGACCCTGACGCGCGGGCTGGCCGCCTCGAGCCATCGACTCTCGCACGCGGCCGGGGAATGGAAGGCCGACCTCACGCACCGGTTGAGCGCTGCGAACATGGACCTGATCTGGTCGTGCGATTTCGACGACGACGTGCTGCTCGGCACGGTGCAGTGGTCGGCGCTGACGCGGGTGCTGCGTGAACTTGTGAGCAATGCGATTGCGCACTCGATGGCAAGCCGCGTGGAAGTCAGCGTCACTTTGGAGCAAGACTGCATGCAACTCAGTGTGTCCGACGACGGCCGCGGAAGCGCCCCAAAGAGTTGGGCGCATGGGCTGGGCTTGAGCGGGGTGCGCAAGCGGGTCAAGCAACTCAACGGGAAAGTCGAGTGGTCAGACGCTGCGCCTCACGGCATTTGCTGCCGCGTCGTGGTGCAAGATTTCTGCGGGCACTCAGGGACTTGAATGGGGTGGCTGATGGGGCTCGAACCCACGACAACAGGAATCACAATCCTGGACTCTACCAACTGAGCTACAGCCACCACAAGCTCAAAAGTATAGCGGA